>DOVL01000233.1 GCA_003520105.1 Lachnospiraceae bacterium
CACCGAAGGAACTTGTCCTTGTACCGAAGGCAAGACATCTCTGCTGCTCATTTACCGACCCGGAAATGTATGAGAGAAAACTGAAGGAGTTTTTTGAGAAATATGATCGATAAATGATCATTAACAGATAGATTGTTCATGAAAAATACAGTTGAGTGATTTTTTAAAATTCGATTGCTCATGGTGGCATGATAACAAAGTGACCACGACATAACGAACAGTTTTAAGAATAGTGTTCGATATGTTGTGGTCATTTTTATTGAAAGTGTCTGTTAAGTCTTTAGGGGACTTGTGGACTGAAAAAGAATGTAGTATGTTCTGCACTGTCAAAAGAAAACGAGATGTGGTTTTTAAATGGAGGGCCAGAGAAGATGAGAAAAGAGTATCCGCTCACAGCAGCGCAGAATATGCATTATCAGTGGATAAGAGAGTATAAGACACAGCAGGTTTCAGGTGTCAGCATAGTTGCTTCGCTTAAGGCTGAACTGGATTTCGGACTGCTCAAGAAATGTATTCAGCTTGAGATCAAGAGATACGGATGCACCCGTCTCAGATTTACGAAGCCGGATGAAAATGGTGAGATCAGACAGTATCTGATCAAGCATGATGCCAGAGATATCAAGCTTAAGGATATGACAGGCATGACTCTGGAAGAGGCAGACAATATCATGCAGAACTGGGCATATGAAACTCTGGACGGAGACAATCGTCCGATGTGTGAGTTCCTGATGGTTAAGCTTCCGGAAGGCTACAATGGCTTCTTCGTCCATATGGATCACCGCCTTATAGATTCCTGCGGATTGGTCGTAATGGTAAATGACCTGATGCAGTTATATACACACTATCGTTTCGGAGCAGAGTATCCTGCAGATCTGGCGGATTTCGAGAAGGTGCTGGAGGCAGACCTTCAGAAGGCCGGAAATGAGAAGCGTTTTGCTAAGGACAAGAAATTCTGGGATGATCAGCTGGATGCTTTTGGAGAGCCGCTCTATTCAGATATTCAGGGACCGGCTGTTCTTGAGGAAGCAAGAAAGAAACATAATGATCCAAAGCTCAGAGCTGCGGATATCGAGCGTAAGGAGCTTTTTGTTGCAGTTAAGGATTACAAACTTGAACCGGAACCGACTAAGGGGCTTATTGATTTCTGTATGAATCATCAGCTTTCGATGACAAACCTTCTCCTTCTGGGCATCCGTACATATTTGTCTAAGGTAAATAACGGACAAGAGGATATAACGATTGAGAACTTCATTTCCAGAAGATCAACTCATGATGAGTGGACTTCGGGAGGAAGCAGAACGATAATGTTCCCTTGCAGAACTGTAATTCCTGCGGACATGGATTTTCTTTCAGCCGCATATGAAATACAGAATGTTCAGAACAGAATATACATGCACAGCAATTACGATCCGGCACTTATCCGCGAGGAGATGAAACGCAGATACAATACGCCGGATGATACAACCTACGAAAGCTGCTATCTGACATATCAGCCGATGCCGGTACATATGGATAACCCGTTCCTTAAAAATATACCGATGCATTCAAAGTGGTTTGCAAACGGTGCGGCGACTAAGAAGATGTACCTCACGGTATCTCATACAAATGACGGCGGCATGAACTTCTCATATCATTATCAGACGGTAAAGCTTAATGAGAAGGATATGGAGCTACTGTATTATTACATGATGAAAATACTCTTTAAGGGTATTTCCGAGCCGGACATTAAGATCGGTGATCTTATGGACCAGGTATAAAGCTTCGGATCAAAGAGATAATTAAAACATGTAGATGTTCGAGATAAAAATAGAATTTGATATCACAAAATAAATAATTTGAAATCATAGGAGGATAAGAAGATGGATAAGATTATGGAATTTAAAAAACTTATAGCACAGTATTGTGACGTTGCAGCAGAGGATATGAAGGATGAGATGAGCTTCCGTGAGGATCTGGGTCTCAGTTCACTTGACTTTATGTCATTTCTCGGTGAGATCGAGGACACCTTTGATGTTGAACTCGATCTTGAAGAGGCAGTAAAGATCAAGACAATCGGCGAAGCACTTGAGATGCTTGATATGCTTGAGGTTGCGTAAGAACTATTGCAACAAATGCGATTGCGGCAGGTACAATTGCAGCAGGTATGATTATGGCTGGTACGACTGTGGCGGATACGATTGTGGCATTTTTGACTGCGAGTGTGGATTATAGCGAGAGGTATCGGATATGAATACTATCAGAGAAATATGGGACAGGTCACAGAACCTTTATTCAGAGCTTCCTGCAGTAAGGTGGCTTGAGAAAAAAGAAATAAAAGATAAGAGCTATGCCGAGCTTGGAGAGGACATCATTTCAGTAAGGAAGGGTCTTTCTGCAAAGGACCTGGCAGGAGTTCATATAGCTCTTATCGGAACAGCTTCGGTAAGCTGGATAAGCAGCTATCTTGGTATTACAACCGGTAATAATGTAGCGGTTCCTCTTGATGCAGGTCTTCCTGCAGAGGATCTCGTTAACCTCCTTAATGATTCGGATTCCGAAGCGCTTTTCCTTTCACCTAAGAGGAAGGATATCCTGGAAGGTCTGAAGGAGAAGTGCCCAAAGATCCGTTATATATGGCTTCTTACGGAGGATGCGGCAGAGGGCGTTGAAACCTTCGGTGATCTGATAAAGGAGGCTGCAGGACAGGACGATACTGAGGGGCTTCCTGCTGAGGAGATCGCCACACTCATATATACCTCCGGAACAACAGGCAGGAGCAAGGGCGTAAT
>DOVL01000201.1 GCA_003520105.1 Lachnospiraceae bacterium
ATTATTTCGACTATGACGGAGCATCTTCCGACCGGAGTTCTGACAGGCTCAAGGCTGACAGATATCAGATTTACGCTTGTTGCAGGTAAGGCTCATCTGAAGCATACCGACAGCCAGGATTTCCAGGAGGCGGTCAGACGTGCGATAAGGCAGGGACTCATGAAAACAGAATCCGTTCTGCTTGAGCCACAGTATCGTTTTACTATAAAGCTTCCGACGGAATGCGTCGGCAGGGCCATGAATGATATTACGGAAATGGGAGGAAGCTTTACGGTTTCGGAAAATGGGCTTCTTAACGGAAGTGCACCTGCAAGATGCATAGCCGATTACCAGACTGCGATCACTGAATACAGCAGAGGTGAGGGCACAATAGAGCTGCAGTTTTCAGGTTATAATGATGTGCCGGAGAATGTGGCGGAACAGTATATTTCCGATAAAGGCTATGATCCGGAAGCCGACAGGGATAATCCGTCGGGAAGTATATTTATCGATCATGGTGCAGGCTACTACGTTCCGTGGTTTGAATGTGAAGCCTTGATGCACCTTCCGAGCGAGGAGCAGGATTATTTTGAAACGGATACCGAAACCGATGATGAGAGGCTTGCAAGAGAAGCTGAGCTGGCAAGACTTGCTTCTGAGAGAGCCAGAGGGAGAGGCTCTCTGACTGAAAGCCTTCAGGCTATCGGTACGGATGAGATAGATGATATCCTGAAAAATGCAACACAGAAGAATGCCGGAAAGGAAGGCCGAAGGACCAAGAGGGTATATCTCAGCAGAAGTACCGTGCAGGCTGAGAGAAGAGCGGAAGCGTCAGGCTCTGCTGATCTGAGCAGCTCGAACAATAATACTCATGGTGTAAATGGGGCAACAGGCAGCGGTTCAAATGTAAGAAGTAACAAGCTGCAGGACAAGAAGAAATACCTCCTTGTCGACGGTTATAATATTATTCATGCCTGGGAGGATCTGAAGAAGCTTATCGAAGGAAACAGTGCCACGAAGGATAAACAGTCCATAAGCCTTGAGGCTGCCCGATTCAGGCTTCTTGAGATGATGTCCGAGTATAAGGCTCTTAAGGATATAGAGGTCATTGTTGTATTTGATGCATATAATGTTAAGGGACACGGAACAGAGAAGATGGATTATCTGGGCGTGCATGTTGTCTATACGAAGACAGCGGAGACAGCTGATCATTATATCGCCAAATTCACTGTTGAAAACTCGAAGAAGCTGGATATTACGGTTGCAACCTCGGACTGTATGATACAGTTGATCATAAGAGGTGAGAACTCAAAGTTCCTCAGTGCGCCGGCGCTTGAGCGGGAGTATAAGGAGCTGAGAAGTAATTGTATGAATCTGATCTGACCATGAAAGGGTGTTTTTTTACTTGAAAATATATGCTCCTGAACCATGATAAACTACCTGTGAGCGAAGAATTAAGCTGATATAGAAGATAAAAAATACGATATACGCATAAAAAATGCATATATACATAATACAAGTTATAATATACATATTTTACATGATTTTATACATATTTTTTTGAAATTCATGCAAATATACTCTTGATTATGAAGCATAATTATTATATATTAGTCAATAGTTTAAAATATAAACACGGAGGAACAAGAAATGTCTAAAGAAAAAGTTGTACTTGCCTATTCAGGTGGTCTTGATACTACAGCCATTATTCCATGGCTCAAGGAAAATTATGATTACGATGTTATCTGCTGCTGTATCGATGTAGGACAGGAGTCAGAGCTGGATGGTCTCGAGGAAAGAGCTAAGCATTCAGGCGCTGAGAAGTGCTACATCATCGATGTTGTAGATGAGTTCTGTGATAATTACATCATGCCTACAGTTAAGGCTGATGCTGTTTACGAGAATAAATACCTCCTCGGTACTTCATTCGCAAGACCTCTTATCGGTAAGGTACTTGTTGATATTGCACGTAAGGAAGGTGCTGTTGCAATCTGTCATGGTGCAACAGGTAAGGGAAATGATCAGCTTCGTTTCGAGCTTGCCATCAAGGCACTTGCTCCTGACCTTAAGATAATCGCTTGCTGGCGTGATCCAAAGTGGACATTTGATTCACGTGAGTCTGAGATCGCATACTGCGAGTCTAAAGGCATCCAGCTTACATTTGATGCAAAGCACAGCTACAGCCGTGACCGTAACATCTGGCACATCAGCCATGAGGGTCTTGAGCTTGAGAACCCGGCAAATGAGCCAAACTATGATGACCTTCTTGTTCTCGGAGTTGCTCCTGACAAGGCTCCTGATGAGGGAGAATACGTTGAGATGACTTTCGAAGCAGGTGTTCCAAAGTCAGTTAACGGCAAGGAAATGAAGGTTTCTGATATCATCCGTGAGCTCAATAAGCTCGGTGGAAAGCATGGTATCGGTATCATCGATATCGTTGAGAACCGTGTTGTTGGTATGAAGAGCCGTGGCGTTTACGAGACTCCTGGTGGAACAATCCTTATGGAGGCTCACAAGCAGCTTGAGGAGCTCGTTCTTGATCGTGATACTCTTGATTTCAAGCGTCACATCGGTATCAAGTTTGCTGATCTTGTTTATGAAGGAAAGTGGTTCTGCCCACTTCGTGAATCTCTTCAGGCTTTCGTTGAGAAGACAGATGAGCGTGTAACAGGTACAGTTAAGTTCAAGCTTTACAAGGGCAACATCATTAAGGCCGGAACAACTTCACCATATACACTTTATTCTGAGTCACTTGCAAGCTTCACAACAGGTGATCTCTATGATCATAAGGATGCTTCAGGTTTCATCAACCTCTTCGGTCTTCCAATGAAGGTTCGTGCAATGCTCGATCAGGAGAGAGAGAAGAACAACCAGTAATTAGTTAATAAAGTAAATCAAAAACAGCTCTGACTATTCTTTAAAGTGGAAGTCAGAGCTGCTTTTTATTATATTTAAATTATATATGTTTTTTAGCCACTATTAATAGTATAATAATATATGTTGTATCCAGCCGAGAGGATGGCTAATACTTTTCGAGAAAGCGTTAGACCGACGCGAGGCGTCCGCAGACATAATAATATGGTGAATCATATGAATGAAAGTTTTACACTTCTTGCAATAATTCTGTTTGCAATAGGTTTACTTTTTGAAATTGCATATATCGCTACCATCAGGGCAAACATGAGAGGAGGGCATGTTTCGGGTGTGCCTCTTTTTGCAGGCATCTTCTTCTGTTTGGCGCTTGCGGCATTTCCTCCGACCAGAGGTTACTGGTTCCTCGGGATTTTTGCGGATATATCTATTTATGGCATCATCAGAAGCTTCATCTATGACATAAAGAACAGAAAATATAATGGTATTTTCCGAGTGACTGTTCTGGCAGACAATAAAGAATGTGAAGGCTTCGGCTGCGAGCATGGTCTGTCGCTATTTATAGAGCATGGATGCAAAAAGATACTGCTTGATGCAGGGCGCAGTGATCTGTTCTATGAAAATGCAGAGAAGCTTGGCATTGATCTGAGTTTGGTGGACTATGCTGTTCTTTCACATTCGCACTATGACCATGCTGACGGCTTCGAGAAGTTCTTCGAGGTCAATAATAAGGCACCTCTTTATGTACGTAAGGAAGCCGGTGAGATATACTATTCGCATCATGATGACGGATTAAAATATATCGGCCCGAAGCAGGGGATGCTCGAAAAGTATAAGAATCGTATCAGATATGTTGACGGAGAGTATGAAACTCTCGGCTCATGGGACAGGATACTTCTTCCGCATAATACAGAAAACCTGAGTGAGATCGGTGATAAGGCAAAGCTTTACAGAAAAGAAAGTGGAAAGCTGATGCCGGATGATTTCTCACACGAGCAGACACTAGTCTTAGGTTCGGCGAAGGGAATAGTTATATTTAACAGCTGTTCACACGCAGGAGCCGCAAATATAATAAAAGAGGTTATGGATTATTACAGCGGCTATACGCAGAAGGTTAAGGTGTATGCTTATATCGGCGGCTTTCACCTCTTTAAATCTTCGGATGAGGACATCCTGAAGTTTGCCGAAACCCTGAAGGAGGTTGATTGCCAGAGGATCATAACCGGACACTGTACCGGAGACCATGCGTACGAGATGCTTCATGCCGAACTCGGAGACAGAGTCGAGCAGATGCATTCGGGTATGGTTATAGAATTATAATGCATTAGTATTCACCGAATGTCAGAATATATCATTATGAAATAAATAAAAATATATGTCAGGATCATCACTGATCCGGGCTGGAAGTTAGTGAGTAGTAAGAAAATGAAGAGTCATTTAAAAGGAATTATTTGTATTATCATCGCAGGAGTGGGCTTCTCGTTCATGACATTTTTTGTAAGGCTTGCAGGAGACCTTCCGACGATGCAGAAGGCATTTTTCAGAAATGCTTTCGCACTTATCATTGCAATCGCAACATTACTGATCAAGAAGGAGAAGTTCGTACTTCAGAAAAACTGTCGCTTTGATATTTTTATGAGATGCCTGTTCGGTACCACCGGAATGATTGGCAACTTCTATGCGATAGACAGATTGAATCTTGCGGATTCAAATATGTTAAATAAGCTTTCGCCGTTTTTTGCGATAATACTTTCGATTCCGATACTTAAGGAAAAACCATCGAAAATGGATATAACGGCGACGATAATTGCATTCATAGGAGCACTGTTCATTATCAGACCTACTGGAAGCAATGTTCAGCTGGTTCCGGCACTGATCGGTCTCTATGGTGGTTTCGGAGCCGGAACGGCATATGTATTTGTACGAAGAGCAACCGGTAAGGGGGCTAAAACACCGGTCATTGTAATATGCTTCTCGGCCTTTTCGTGCATGCTGACGCTGCCGTTTATGATATTTCAATACAAATATATGAGCCCGAAGCAGTGGCTGATCATGTGCATGGCGGGACTGTCTGCAGCGGTTGGCCAGTTTGCGATAACAACAGCATATAAGTTCGCACCGGCGAAGAGACTGTCGGTATTTGACTATATGCAGGTTGTATTTGCGGCGCTATGGGGCATATTCTTCCTCGGAGAGATTCCGGTGCTGCTCAGTGTGGTCGGCTACGTGATCATTATGAGCGTCGCATTTGTAAGATGGGAAGTTGCAAGAAGAGCAGATGTGGAAGAACATGCTGCAGCAAAGAGTGCAAACTGATTTTGGTTGACATAATGCAAAACAATATAAAAGTATACAATGACAGATAATATATAGGTGGGTAGTTTAAAAACGGAGGTAACAAAAGTATGGGAAAGTATAAGTGCAACAAAAAAATGCTTAAGAAGGGGCAGATACTTGACAGGGGAGAGAATTTCTATCTGTTCGGATATGAGTATACATTTCGGAACCAGTCAGATGTAGCGTTTATGGAGAATTATGTAAACTGGTTTACCGAGAATATCAAAGGACGCCTTAAGTATTCTCATAAAAAGGAACAGAATACGCTGGTTGTTGTGGGCTTTGATTTTAAATTTGAGATGGCACTTCACAGAAGAGAAGGTGAAAATGCTATGTATCATGTATTTTTCTCAAGGTGGATGGAGAATCTGTATGATGTTTCCGAGGCCGATTACATGAATATGCTGCTCACCGGTCTTGAGTTCATGATAGTTCGCACAGATCCGCTTGCGTGGGTGCGTGATATGTGGGTTCCGAGAAGTATAATAGGACATCAGAGAACCTATGAGATATGGGATACAAAGTATCCTGAATACAGACTTACACCTGAGGATATCAAGGCAAAGGGGTGTAATAATGGACGTCCTTTTGAAGAACTATATCTTGCAGACAGGCTTCGCGGTTACGGCGCAGAAGTTTACGGAGGAAGTGCGGTAAGTCCTGCCGGTAAGGCGCCGGTTAATCCACTGGTTGCTTTAGAAAGAAATGAAGCTAAGCAGAAAATGGATGCGGTTAAGGAAGCCGAAGAGGCTAAGAAGATTGAGGCGGCAAAGCCGAAATATTGTCCTGCCTGCGGTCAGGAGGCTGCAAAGGGAACAAGGTTCTGCGCGGGATGTGGTGCGAAATTCGAGCTCACTCGTGAGGAGAAGAAGGCAGAGGAGAGGACACTTAAAGAGTTTCCTATGTTTTTC
>DOVL01000087.1 GCA_003520105.1 Lachnospiraceae bacterium
GAATATTATTATTACGTTAAAGCTGTTCCGAAGTTCGGAGAGGACCTCGAGAAGGCTGCACGTATGAGAAGGCTTGCGGCTGAAAATTTAGCCAAGGGTATAGTTAACAAGAAACCTCAGACTCCTGCTGAGATCAGGCAGCGTCATATGGAGGCCGAGAAGAGAAAGAATTCGGCAATGGCAGCAGAGGCACAGCAGGCCGGAGCACAGGGACTTCCTGCACCTAATGATGGACAGGCAAGACCTGCTCAGAAAGCTGCGGAAGTTAAGAGCCCGGTTGTTCAGAATTCAATGAGCGCAGCTCAGCCACAGGATGTCAGAAGATCTGCACAGTCAGCAGGACAGACAGGAGCGCAGAGACCTGCACAGTCAGCTGCACAGAGACCTGCACAGCCTGCAGGACAGAGACCTGCACAGCCTGCAGGACAGAGACCCGGACAGACTTCATCATTGTCAGCGGCACAGAGACCTGCACAGTCAGCACCACAGTCAACTGCTCAGCCAAGACCTGAGAAGACTGTTCAGAGACCGGCTTCACCGGAATCAACAGCGAGAAGGACAAGCCCTACACAACAGGCAGTTATGCGTGCTGAAAGTGATCTCAGTAAGACATTTGACAGCGCATTGGAGAGAAGTACGGTTCAGTCCGGTGGCTTCATAGATATTGAGAGACAGACTACTCCGGCTGTATTTAATTCGGAAAGTCGTGAAAAGGCTGTGAATGCTACAAGAAGGAAAGCAGCGGAAACTCAGACGGCTAAACCGGCAGCAAAACCGGCAAGCAAGAATCCGAACCGTAATCCTAACAGAAATCCAAACAGACCGGTTGAGTCTGATGTGGAAGAGTAAACTTAGATGCAAATGGGGTGTGCATATTGTATAGCTTCTGGTATCAGATCAAGTCGTATTTTGACTGGTTCTATATTCCGAATATAGGCTGGCAGGACGTTCTTGATATTATCATAATTGCATACATCATCTATCACATATTATCATGGATCAAGCAGAGTCGTGCGTGGACACTGCTCCGTGGTCTGGTTTTGGTGGCATTCTTTATAGGACTTGCAGCCATCTTCAGATTAAATACCATACTCTGGCTTGCAAAAAACATGATAAATGTCGGTATCATCGCCGTCATAATCCTGTTCCAGCCTGAGCTCCGTCATGCTCTTGACGAGCTGGGAAGGAAGAAGGTCCTTAAACACATATTCACATTTGATGACAAAAGTGGAGAGCAGAGAGTGAGTGATAAGACTATCTTTGAACTCGTTAAGACGTCTGTTGAATTATCGAAAGATAAGACAGGCGCTCTTATTGTGCTCGAACACGATACTCCGCTTGGAGAATACGAGCAGACGGGTATCAGCATCGATGCGCTTGTTACCGAGCAGCTGCTTGTAAATATATTTGAGAAAAATACGCCGCTTCACGATGGCGCAGTTATCATCAGGGACAACCGTGTTATCGCTGCTACATGCTATCTGCCGCTTACGGAGAGAAGTGACGTTAATAAGAAACTTGGTACAAGACACAGAGCCGGCCTCGGTATAAGCGAGGTTTCCGACAGTATGACGATCATCATATCCGAGGAGACCGGAAGTATCTCCGTTGCTTATATGGGCGCCCTCTACAAGGATCTTGATGAGGACGGCCTGCGTCGTCATCTGCAGGGGCTTCAGGATAAGTCTGAGGAATCCCGCATCCACAGAAAACATAAAAAGGGGGTCGTGAAGAATGAAGAATAGAGAAAAACGCGGCTTCTTTAAAACAATCTGGTTGAAACTCCTGTCACTTCTGATCGCCTTTGTCATATGGCTGATCGTTGTAAATGTTGACGATTACAAGGTTGTTAAGGAGATTTATAATATTCCGGTTGAGCAGATTAACGGTTCAGAGATCGAGGAGAGCGGACTTGTATTTGACGTCACCTCGGGCGAAACTGTTGATATAGTGATAGAGGGCAGGCGTTCCATCGTAAATACGCTTTCTGCCAATGACTTCACGGCAGTTGCTGATCTGTCGAAGCTTTCTTACACAAATACAGCCAAGATCAATGTTTCACCAAAGAACAGTTCTTATGATGACAAAATCACGATCACTGTTGTGGATGATGCGATGAGTCTTTCGATTGAGGAGAAGAAATCTAAGCAGTTCGAACTGGTTGTTTCAACCAAGGGAAATGTAGCTGACGGATATGCTCTTGGCAAGGCAACGACTGCACCGGCTGTAGTGAATGTTACAGGTCCGGAATCACTGATCAACAAGATCAAGACAGTCAGAGTTACTGTTGATGTAACCAACAGATACGAGGATTTTGAAGTAAACGTCAAGCCGGTTATTTATGACGGTAACGATGAGATAATGACTTCATCAAGGCTTGAAATGAATGTCAGCGAGGCTAAGGTCAGTGTGCCTGTTTATGAGACCAAGTCGGTTCCAATAAGGTTCTACACAACCGGCAAGGTTGCTGATGGCTATGAGATGACGGACATCACGGCAAGTATTAACGAGATCGTTGTTTCCGGTCCTGCAGAAGAGATCGAGAAGCTTTCGTATATCAGTATCAATGACCTTGATGTTTCGGGTATTACTGAAAATACAACGTTTGAGAGAAGCATATCAAGCTTCCTTCCAGAACATATCTATCTGGCCGATTCGGTTGACACGATCGTTATAACGGTTAATGTTGAGAAGCTTATGGTCAGGACGATCAATGTTACGGCTGATGATATTGAACTTATCAACAAGAATGATGAACTATACACATATGCGATCCAGCTTCAGGGCGCATACGTGATCACTGTTACCGGACTCGAAAGAAATGTCGGCGGTCTGACAGTGGGGGATCTTGCACCTTCAATTGATTGTAAGGATATTGAAGTCGGTGTTGGTCCGGCGGATGTATCTGTTAAGCTCAGCAGTAAATATAGAGTTGACAGAAATGGTACCGTGCTTCTTACCGTAGCGGATAAGCCTGAGGAAACTACCGAAGAAGGTAAGGATAATAAGGACAATACTTCAACAGAGAACGGAAGTACCGAGTTTACGACTGAAGCAAGGAACGGCAACGGCGGTATCTCAGATAATTCCGGTTATGCAGGCAATGGGGGAACGCTGGATCTGGATACGGAGGAGTAAGATACTGCTTCGAGGGTTGTTATTATAATAATCCTGATTGGGCGGAGTTGTATCACGGTGAATGGATGATATTTGAAAGGGGTGTTACAAGACATGGATGAAGATGTTAAGAAACTTCAGGATGCGATAGACGAGTCGAATTATATAGTGTTTTTCGGCGGAGCAGGCGTTTCTACAGAGAGTGGTATCCCTGATTTCAGAAGTCAGGACGGCCTCTACAGCCAGAAGTATAAGTACCCACCGGAAACTATTGTAAGTCATACGTTTTTTATGCATTATACTGAGGACTTTTATGAGTTCTATAAGGATAAGATGCTGATAACGGACGCAAAGCCAAATGCGGCTCATAAGAAGCTTGCAGAGATGGAAGCTGCCGGAAAGCTTAAGGCTGTTATAACTCAGAATATTGACGGACTTCATCAGGCTGCGGGCAGTAAGGAAGTGCTAGAGCTTCACGGCTCAACTCTCCGAAACTATTGTATGAAATGTGGCAAAACCTTCAGCAGCACCGATGAGGATGTTCATGCAGGTGTAAAATATATCCTTAATTCCGAAGGTGTTCCACGCTGTGACAAATGCGGCGGCATCATCAGACCTGATGTTGTTCTCTATGAAGAGGGACTTGATTCGGATGTTATAACGAGGAGTATCAACCATATCAGTAAGGCTGATATGCTCATCATCGGAGGAACCAGCCTGGTTGTTTATCCGGCTGCTGGATTTATCGATTATTTCCGTGGGAAGCATCTGGCGGTGATTAATATGTCACCGACTGCGAGGGATGTTAAGGCGGATATACTCGTTCAGAAGAAGATAGGAGAGGTTTTCTCGCAGATCACTGTATAATATAAATATAATAAAGCATGAGTACGTATTTCTCAGCGTGCTAAGATTTGCTATAACAATGCAAATCAGTTTTGGATTTTTCTAAGATTGCCTCAAAACTCGCTTCACTCAGACAGTTGAGTCAATCTTGAAAAATCACAAACCGTGATTTGGTTGTTATTACACAAATCACGCAATACTTCGAAATACGTACTCATGCTTTTTTTATGCTTAGAAATAAACAGTTCCTGTTTAAAAACCTACTTTGTGCCGAAGATGCGGTCGCCGG
>DOVL01000054.1 GCA_003520105.1 Lachnospiraceae bacterium
TGCTGAGGTACGAAAACCTTAGGGTTTTCCTTAGCCATATTCAGTGCTGTCTGGAGACACTCTTCTATGCAGGCACCGATATCGCCCGAATCATGGATGAGTACAACCTCTGCACCGTAATGCTTTACAAGCTTTCTTCTCTCTTCACTGACAGAATCCGGCATGATTATTATAGTCTTGTAGCCTCTTACCGCACCGACAAGCGCAAGGCCTATTCCCTGGTTACCGCTTGTAGGCTCTACGATTATAGTATCCTTATCGATCAGACCCTCTCTTTCAGCCTGCTTGATCATGTTGAGTGCCGTTCTTGTCTTGATGGATCCGCCCGCATTCAGGGCTTCCATCTTGACGAGGACCTCTGCGCTGCCCTCCTCCGGCATCTTGTTGAGACGTATCATCGGAGTATGTCCGACTGCGTCAAGAATGTTATTATAAACCATCTGATATCCTCCCGGATAATTCTTAATATCTATATCTGACTATCGCTTTTTGAAATATATATTTTTGCGATACTTTCGTATTTTTACCGAATATCCCTATAATAAACACATTGCGTCAAATCTTCAAGCAAAACTTGCTTTTTCATTGCGTGAAAATACCATAATATGATAAAATCAAGTATATAACATAAGATAATTAACTCAGTCAGAACAAACCGTATTTTTCCCTGTCGATATGATTTGAACCAGCGATTTACGGAGGTAACAGCTATGACAACACGTCCGGAAAATATCCATCTGATCACATATGACGAAGACCCTTCCGTTCACCGTGATACGAGCGAGGAGCTTTCCTTCTTCCACAACGTTTTCAGCGGAAATATGGAAGCGATCCACAAGAACTGTGATGAACACCGCTTCATGGACAGCAGCGGTGTCGGTGTTCTTTCGTCCAATCCACTGACAAATATCAAATATCACATGGTAGTAACAGCTGCCATTATCACAAGAGGCTGCATCCAGAACGGCCTTGAATCGGAGCGCGCCTTTCGTATGAGTGATTATTATATCCGTCGTCTTGACAACGCCACAACTCTCGAAAAGGTTGAAGAAATCCACAATAATATGGTTCTGGACTTTACCGGTAAGATGCGTCTCATCAAGCATAAACGCGGAATCTCAAGGCCTGTAACCAAATGCCTTGATTATATCTATGCACATATCTATGACCGACTCACTCTTAATGATCTTGCCGAATATACAAATGTCTCTTCAAGCTATCTGTCACGCCAGTTTAATAAAGAGATCGGTATTCCTATAAGTGATTATATCCGTGAGCGTAAGATCGAAATATCCGAAGAACTGCTCCGTGATACCGATGAATCGATCCTTGATATTGCCTGCAGGCTGTCCTTTGCTTCGCAGAGTCACTTTATCCAGGCATTTAAAACTACCGTCGGGATCACTCCGAAAAAATACAGACAACAGAATTCGGTAAAGAAATGGAATTAACGAAATAATCGGGAGCCAGCAAAGCTGACCCCCGATTATTTCGTTATATATCATTCTATAATCTCTAACCTAACATTTCTGATGTGGAGTGTAGCTGTTGAGCCCTGGTTACCCATATTGAACTCAACACGGCCCATGTCATCATCAGCCTCTGTCATATCGAACTCGAAGCTGTATTCCTGCCAGTCAGTATCAATATCAACCTTGGTGTCCTCAAGATATCTGATCCAATTTACTTCAGGAGCACTTACGCAGGTGATGAGTGTTCTCTTCTCATCAGCCTTAGCCTCAAAGGTAAGCTTGTATTTTGAATCCTTATGCATAGGCATATTTGGCTGAACAAGCTGTACTGCGTAATCAACAGTTCCTGCCTTCTCTGTAGTGATTGTGATCTCGCCATCCTTGATCTCTGCAGAACCGTCACCATCATTGAAGATCATGAATTTCCAGTCAACATCATCTGTAAGATCCTCTGCCTCAGCAAAATCACTGTTAGTGATGAAGTTTCCGGAATCATCAGCTTCCTTCCAGTTATAAACACGAACCGGCTTCTCTACGTTCTCGTCGTACTCATCCTTCTGATATACTCTTACGTAATCAACATACATTGCTGCACGCTCATCGAAGATAGTTGTCTCATCAGGATATCCCGGCCACTCGCCGCCGACTGCAACGTTGAAAATAATATAGAATGGCTGGTTAAATGGTGCAGGATATGGCTTCTCTTCTCCACCTGCATACTTTGTGAACCAGTCATTTGTCTCGTGGAACTTGTGTCCGTCAACATACCAGGTAATAAGACCCGGCTCCCAGTCAACTGTAAATACGTGATATTCCTTAGAGAAATCACCATCAATCTGATATGTGCCCTGTCTCTGTGTATGTGGCTCACCGAAATGAAGTGTACCGTACTGAGTATTTAAGTTATCTCCAAGTACTTCCATGATATCGATCTCGCCGCACTTTGGCCATACACCGTAGTAGCCTTCAAGCTCAGGCATCATCCAGAATGCAGGGAGGAATCCCTTGCCTTCAGGAACCTTGATACGTGCTTCAAAACGTCCGTATTTGAAGGTGTGCTTATTGTTTGTGTTAACTCTTCCTGAATAATACTTGGTATTTCCTGAGCTATCCTCAACCTTTGTAGGCTGGATAACAAGCTTTCCATCCTTAACGTAAGCATATTCCTCATCCTTGGTATATGCCTGCCACTCTGCATTAACCCATCCAGGTGAGTGGATCTCACGGTTCCAATCATCCTCGTTCAGCTTATCGCCGTCGAACTCGTCTGACCATACGAGGTGATAATCACCCTGGTCATCGTCATAAACGATATCCTCAGGAATATCCTCGGTTGTAGCCTCAGTTACTTCTGTTGTATCCTCGGTTGTCTCTGTACTTGCCTCTGTCTCTGTAGGCTCATCAACTATTTCTGTTGTAGCTTCTGTCGTTGTCACTGTTGTTTTGTCTTCCTTCTCATCCTTCTTGCCGCAGCCTGTCAGCATAAGAGAAAATGCCGTTACAAGCACGAGCGCCTTAAGCCCCTTTTTTCTCATATTGTTTCCTCCCATTTTTTCTGCCATAAACCTATCGGATAAAGCATTACTGTTCTACCGGTACAACTGATGTCGCTAGCCCGTCCGGTAAAGTTTTTAAAATCCGCCAGTAAAATAAATATATACCTTAAAAATACGGGAAATATACTAATTCTTGACAAAAAATATCAAAATCAGTAACTAAAAACGTCTATAAATAATAATAACAAAAAACATACAAGAATACCATATTCATTTATTACTTTAGTTATGGACTATGCACAAGAAAATGAGCAGATATCTTATAACAGATACCTGCTCAGTAAGAGAGGCGCCAACCAGATTTGAACTGGTGATAGAGGTGTTGCAGA
>DOVL01000252.1 GCA_003520105.1 Lachnospiraceae bacterium
ACTCACAAACCGTAAGATCGAAGGTCGCAGTATCCGGATCAGTATCTCTGCCGATAAGTGCCTTAACCTTGATACCTATTTCATGATCCGCACCTCTTAGTGTGTAGAACTTCTCGGTCTTCGTTCCGTCGGAAGCCTTGATCGTTACTCTAAAGCCATCGATGTATCCTGCTTCTGCAGTTTCTGATTTCTCAGGAAGCTTGAAACGAAGTATTCCATCCTCCGTAACTTCACTGTCCATCTCAAGCGGCGCTTCCATGGTATATACGGTATATCCTGATGATCCGCTCTTATCGGAGCTTCCGCCGTCAACCTCCAATAACCAGAAATCACTTGCATCGAGTATGCTTCTCGGATGATAGAAAAGTCCGAATCTGCATTTATCGGTTTTACCATTGCCCACAGGGAATACCTTGGTATCCGGAAGATTCTCGCTGAAGCCCTTGTCAAAAACTATCAGCATCGAGATATCACCATAATAGTCCGAATTCGTATTTGCATGGAGAAGTCTCACTCTTGTTGTATAATCATGATCGTTCAGATCCACCCTGTAGCTGAGATCATCTGTGTCGAAACCGTTTCTCGGACACGCCCACCTGAGGGTACCTTCCGATGCATCCCATTTTTGCTTGGCATATTCATAAAACTTCGCCTGATTCTTTCTGACAAAGAGGATGTACTGGGTATTGAGAGCCTCGTCGGTAAGTCCGAAGGCCTCCTTCATGATCTCTGTAAATGACGGCTTGCCATAGAATGAACCATAAGAAGTCAGCACATCGGCATAGCTCTTATTAAATTTATTCATCAGATATCTTACAAAATGACATAACGGATATCCTGTGTCGGATTTATCACTCTTAGGGAAGCTCTTGGAAACTTCCGGATATGTCACACTGAAATCATCAAGCGGAAGCGCATACATCTCCCAGCAATTTCCATTCGGAACACTCGGAATATGACTGAGATACCCCTTATTTGAATAATACTCACGGCAATCCTCCTCGATCATATTTGCTGTCGCCTCATCAAACTTAAGATTGCTGAGACGTGAGCATTTATATCTCCTCTGACAAGCGTGGAAATATTCATGTGTCAGAGTAAGCAGCAGATCATCGTAAGCCGTTGTCGGATTGCTTGCAAGATAGCTGGTATTTACATACATATAAGCCTTCTTAAGTATTCCCGAAACCGTAACGCCCTTCGCATCCGACGCAACAGTCGGTGAAAGCTTTACGTCCATAACATAATTAGGAAGCTTAACCTTGATCTCGTCCTTCATGTAATCATGAGTATAAAGCAGAAGTCTTGCTATATGTTTGACCATCTCAACCGTTGCATTCGGATTGTCCTCTGCCTGTTTGATCTCTTCGCAGAGCTTTACGTAATCAGGGTTATTTGCGAGAAGCTGATTGAGCATAAACTCAACCTTGGCATGAAGCTTAGGACCAACGATCTTACTCAGCTCCTCATCGGTCGGATTCATATTTCCTTCATCTGCAGCCACCGCTCGCTTGGCATCCGGCATCTTAATCTTCTTCCTGCTATCGGCGATAATAGTATTCTTCCTGTTTATCATCTCCTGAACTGTAGCAGAGTAAGTGAATTTGACGCAGAAAAGCTTCTTGGTATAACGCTTTCCACCTTCACAAACATAGATATAATCCTCTATGTCAAAATATCTCTTCCAGCCAACAGATGATATTCCCGGAACTAACTCATCAATTACCACATAACCTACATACGCGGAAACAACATAGAAGAGAACCGAGTTCTGGCTGCTCTCGAGACATATCTTCGAGCCATCCAGCCATGTGCAGTATTCCTGCCAGTAACCGTCATCATCCAGACGATAAGCAGATACCGCTTCCCACATATCCTGAGGAACTCCTGCCTCCGCGAGATCATAGGTGACAGTGTACTCGCCCGGCATGATATCATCCGGCTCCATACCGGCATCTACATCATAACCACAGAGTAATGTTCCCTTGTAATCCAGTTCTGCATCAAATATACTCTGATACTCTTCCAGCTTTTCCTCGGATACAGGCGTAACATTAATTGTTGTATCCTTCCAGAATGCATTCTCAGGAGCATCGATCGTCATATAATCGACAGGTTCTGAGTGAAACGCACTACTGTTTCCAAAAAGAGTATTGTAGGTGTTTCCTGAGTCATCTCTGTTGAACGGATCATAGCCCTCAGGCCGAGCCTCTTCTTCCTCGTCGTCATCTATACCCATATAGATCCAGTCATCAACCAGATCATCCTGCATTCCCTCTTCTCTTTCGGAGATGAAGGTTCCGCCATCCTCCAGATATTCATAGTCGGACCGGATATCATCGTCATCCTCTCCGAAAAGCTTCTGAAGCTCAGGCTCGACAACGTATTCTTCTTTGTACGGATCGCTGCTGATCTTATTATTATCCTTCTTCGTTGCCAGAACGATGATGACAATCACAGCCGCTGCAAGCAGTACGGACATTATCGATATTCCGGCGATAAATCCCTTTCGCCCCTTGGCCGTCTTACCGCATGAAGGACAGAACTTAGAATTCGGATTAAGCTGCCTTCCGCAGTATTTACAAAAAGTAGGGTTAATATTCATATAAAACCTCCCTTCATGTTGCCAGGAGTTTATCCCCCTAAAAACACTTTATATTTATACATCATAATTTCATGATTTTTTCTCGCTTTATTTTAATCGGAACAACTGATATACTGAGCTGTCATAATTATCGTAAATATGTCCGTTTTCACTATGTGCAGGATCATGGAAGCCATAAACTATTCCGTCATATCCTGCAGGCACGTAGTAAATTATCTCACAATCATAAACCGCATACTCATTATTGTAGTCATTCCAGTTGCTGGTTACCCACCTGTAAACATACTGTTCCTTGTCTTTGTACTTTATGGTGAAACGGTTATACTGTGAATCATAAGTATCGGTAAACTCAACCTTCGAATCATCATAAAGCTTAACGTTATAATAATCATAGCTGCAAGGCATAACGGTAAGTCCGATCGTGAAGATTCTCGTGTCTTCAAAGAAAGCATGATACCTTACTCTCAGCTCTTCATAGTTTGAAAAATCGATACCGTTCTCTCTGCCAAATTCCATAACATCGCTTGAAACTCCGGTTCTTGTGAAGGAATCCACGCTGACCTTTCCGCGTATTTCCACATTATAGCCATCGGTACTTCTTCCGATGATATCCATATTTCCGCCCAGCGGAAGATCCGTACGAATACCATACTTTTCAAAATCAGCTTTGGCATCGTCCTGAGGAGGTGCCTGCGTTGTTGCTTGTGTTGTTGCCTGAGTAGTCGCTTCAGTTGTCGCCCGGGTTGTTTCCTGAGTTGTTACAATTCCACCCACCTGCGTTGTTGCCTCTGTGGAAGCAGTCTGCGTTGTATCCTGTGTTGTCGTTTCGGTGGTTGCTGCGGTAGTAGCTTCTGTACTGCTCACCTCAGTCGTTTCTGTTGAACCATATGCCAGAGTTCCTGTCGTAGCTGAGGTATTCGGTGTCGATGTGGTAGGTTCCTCCGTACTCGCCGGCTGCTCGGTCGTTGCAGTCGTCTGTTCAGTCGTCTGGAATATAACCACCTCTGTATTATCCGGATTTACTATTCCTGTCCTCTCCTCCGAAGCGCTCTCCGACGTATCATACTTCTTGTATCTTTCCTTCTTCTCTTTTTTAACCAGAAAGCCCGGTGCAACAAACAGAAGTATGACCGTCGTAATAATAACTACAGCCCCGATAATAAGTCCCACGATAAGCCCTGTATGACTTTTCTTTGGCGGCCCGGACATCACATTCACGGGAGCGCCGCACTTATCACAGAACATATCGCCATCCTGTATATAATTGCCGCAATTTCTGCAAATATTCGCCATATGTACATCACCCCATTTTCGCTTTAATACCCCTCTTACGACACGCTCGAAATGCTGACAGTAACCCCAAAAAAACACTCTGTCAGGCATTACGATACTTACTCTTTTATTTTACCATAAACCCACTCTCTACGATAGTTTTTTATTGTCTATATTCCATATTTGCTTAATATTTATTGTCTCAACACCGAATCTCCGAAATATCCTTCGTTTTATTACAGATAATAAAAGACAATAAAAGGCAGAAACCATACAAACAGTTTCTGCCTTAATACAATCTATTTTTCAGTTATACCGACCAAGATTAATTGCAATATCTTCTGATTTGTTTCTCCTT
>DOVL01000177.1 GCA_003520105.1 Lachnospiraceae bacterium
ACAAGGACACTAAGCTTAATATCGATCGTTGATGTTCTGACAGTAAGTTCCGTCTCTCCTTTTTTTACACCTTTGATCTTATTACCGGAAACCGATACCAGACCGTTCTCATCTTCTTCAAATTCTATCTCCTTAAGTCCTTTAAAGAGATAAGTCACATCCTCTTCTCCGCCACACGCGATGTAAACATCGTAATACCTTATCGGCTTGACCCTCTGAACGTCATTCTTACCACTCCTCGTTCCGGCAGCCTCAATATCCGGAGCATTCTCTTCACCGCTCTCAGCCATTAAACTTTCCGACTCGAGCAAAGCCACTTCAGTATTATCATCATTTCCGGCCCCTGTCTTATTATCATCAGGGAAAACAAATAATACGATCATAAGGGAAAATGCCAATAAAACAGCAATCCCGATCCCCAAAGCAATCATCCCCGGATCAGTAGCCTTTTTCATCCTCTTTGCGGCTCGTGGTCTGACTCTGAGCATTGTGTTTTTCTCCTTCTATTTACGGTCGATCGTTACACATAAATTATAAATCTTTCATCAAAACATCGCAAGATTATCTGCGAATATCCAAATGATTTTTGATTTATTTCAGATAGTATGATATGGTAAATATGTTTTATATTTTTATCGAAAACGAGGTGGCAAACAAAATGAAATGTCCGGAATGTGGTAATGAAGTATATCCAGATCAGATTGTCTGCGGTTATTGCGGTGCTCCGAATCCGAGAAGCTACGGTGCTGTCGACTCGGCAGAGCAATCAGCCGGCTCAGGTATTTCTGTAACAAATGATAACATCGACAGTCAGGAAACTCCCGCTCAGATTCCTGGTCAGAGTAACCCTATGGCAGAGTCTTCCACCGGTCTTGGCTCATATGTGCCGGATCCTGCAGAAAGGAAGAACCATAAGTTTGGCAAGAAGAAAGCTATATTAATGGCAATAATCCTCCTTGTATTCTGCGCCATCGGATACGGTACATACACGTATCTGTCCAATCGCGATACACCGCATATCAAACTTCTGAAAAAGTATTTTAAAGCCTACGAAGATGCTGATATAGATACATTTCTCGATGTTCTGATTCCTAAGATACTCGATAAAAAGATCAAGGACAGGGACAATATGCCTTATAGCGAAATGGTCAGAACCTTATTTGCGGAAATGAAGACTAATGGAGACCATTTCAAATTTGATGTCAAATATAAAATGGGTCATAAATACTCCGCTGAGGAAGTTGACGATATGCGAAACAAATTATCCGAGATATATGGCGATGTAGAAATCTCCGATCTCAGGATAGTAAGTGTCACAGGAAAAAGGATCTATAAAAACGGTACCTTCGAGCATACCGAGCCTTACGACGCCGATTTCTTAGTCGGAAAATATAACGGAGAGATGAAAATCTTTAATTACTCGACAAATAAATAAAAATCAGATCACTTTTCATCTGGTAAAATGCCTGTTCTTGATTTGCTTCACAAATCAAGAACTATCGCCATAAGCGCCGTATAACACAAAAAAACAGGGTGCAGATTAGGATGCGAGCATCCATCTGTACCCTGTTTTTTTGTGTTGCATGGCTTGTTATATATGCTTTACTTTTTCATCACAATATCATTTCCATACACAACATAACCGTTGCAGAAAACGAGGAAGGCATTGATCACATTTGTTACTCCGATAAGTACCATGAAGATACCGATCAGTCTTGCTATGCTCATAGGATTGAAGAGAAGCACGATACCGAAAACAGCTGTAACGCCGTCGATACACATGAAGATCTTCCATCCTGCTCCGCCGGTCTTCTTCTGAAGCTTTGCAGCCTCCCAGAGCTTAAGTCCTGAATTGATGAGAATGATCAGACCAAAGAGTCTGATGAAGATACTCATTATCGAACCTGCAAAAACAAGGAAAACTATTCCGAGGATTGCGAAAAGCGCTGCGATCATTACTACATTCGGTGTGATATTGTCATATTTTGAAATGATGGTTATAACACCGCTGAGAATAAGGATCACTCCGACAATCTTAACAACCGTCGAAAGGATTGCTCCCGGATTGATGATAAATACAATTCCGAGGATTATCATAAGTACAGGAACCACGAGGCTCTTTGAGTCCTCAGATATAAACCTGATAAAATTTTTCATACTTTTACCTCCAGATATCATACTGTCCTCAGACAGTATCCGTAAATATCCGATCACGCATTTTAAGCATAATCATCCACTGACTATAATATAACTAACTATGTATATTTTACAAGTAGTTTTTGTGGTAAACAAATATCTTTATATAATTACTGTAATACCGATATCACATACTTATCCGATATTGGTCTGCGCGACCAATTCACGATCAAATTCTCATCCTATAAACCACTAACGATATTCATTATCTCATCCGCAACACTGTCACGTGTATTTGGTCCGAGCACAATGTCTGCGGCTTCTATACAGCTTTCGGATGCATTTGATACCGCATAACCGACGCCTGCCAGAAGAAGCATTCCTACGTCGTTATCTGCATTTCCGAAGGAAGCCATCTGCTCCGTTGGGATTCCAAGCTTCTCGCCCAGGACCTTCATGCCTTTCTCCTTGCCGCAGTCAATATAAGAGATCTCTATAAGGTAATCAATGGACGATGTAACATATATGTCCTCGATCCTGCCAAGCTCCTCCAGAAGAGTGTCACGAATTGTGAGATCATGCATCAATATATTTACGCAGTCCAGGTGATCGATATTCTCTGTAATAAAAGCCTTAATATCATCCTCCGGAACTCTGGTCTTCTTCAGATATTCCTTACGATGGGCGGTAATATCGTTCCTGTCGTCAAGAGTCTTCAGATACGCTTTCGAAGAATGCGGCGTTCCGTCCATAAAGGCATCCGTGAACATGTTGTATTTTTCAGCTATCTTCAATACCTCTCTGACCGACTTCTCAGTCATAAAGCTCGAATGCACTCTTTCTCCCGTGCGATTGTCCACAACATTCGCTCCGTTACTGCAGATCGCATATCTTATGCACGGAAGACTCGTAATCTCTTCCGGAAGCGATGAGTAAGACCTGCCGCTGGCGATAACAACCTCTATCCCCGCTTCGTCGGCCTTGATAAGCGACTTCTTCGCATGTTCGGTCATCCTTCCGCTTCCGTCAAGAAATGTATCATCCAGATCGATCGCAAGCAGCCTGATCCGCGGTCTGATACCCGCAGCCGAAAGTATTCTGTCAACAGCATGGCCGTCGCACTTATTCATATATTTACGAATGTTTTCTTTTATCTTCTTTACAGCACTAGTTCCCTCATCATTGGCAAAAACACGTAACAGCTCATACAGCTCCTTCAGGCTCTTCGTAACCGGCGCACCCAGCTCCTTCGGTTCTATGCAGAGCCCTCTTCTCTTCTTATAATGTTCAAGATCCGGCACAAAGAAGATAAACGGTTTTTCGTAAAGCATCATATCATAAACAACCGACGAATAATCGGTTATCATTATATCCGCTGCCGGAAGCAGTTCTTCAGTCGGTATCCCGCAGCTGTACTCCGGATATTTCTTCTGCAGACAAGGATG
>DOVL01000263.1 GCA_003520105.1 Lachnospiraceae bacterium
CCAACATCATGTTCCATGATGTTGCGGTATTGTTGCGCTTTAAGTTTTATAATGGCATCAGATTAATGAGGTTTTATCCCTTTTACCAGATAAAAAAGTTAGGAAAGGTAAGGAGCAATAAGATTATGAAAGATACCGAATTTTTAGATGATAATAACAACGAAATCAAGGAAGATTTATTCGATCTTGATATTCCTGAGATCGAGCATGTTGATGAAGCAGCCGATACTCTTGACGACAACGAACTCGGAAAACTGAAGGACGACCTGAAAGTCAAGGATGCGCAGTACAATATAAAGATTTCCTCTGATGGCAATGCTATCAAAGGTGATTTCAGTGACGGTTCAAAAGTCAATCTTGATTATAAAAAAGTAACGACCAAAACAAAAAACGTCGAATTTAATGATCATCTGTATGCTTATCCTGAGGAACCGGGGGCAAATATTCCTGAACATTTCAAGGAAATGCTCAGAGAAAATGCTCTTAACGAAACCATGAGCATTGATATGGATATGAATAAGGCCGATGACCCTGCCGAGGTTGGTTTTATCGATACCGAAAAAGAATTAGGTGACGACTACCTTATATTTGATAAGCTTAATAATGACCTGGTAGAACTCTTCCGCAGCAAGATCGTAAGGAATAAGGAAATCGTATACGACGACGCCCTTATCGATAAGATGGCTGAATATTTTGCGATTCTGGATAAGATCTTTGATGAAGACAAAGATCCTTCGAAGATTTTCTTCTCTCCTGAAGATCAAAAGAAGGCAATTGATGAAAGAAAGCACGATTATAAGAACAATCCATTCTTTGTTGATTTCCTCAAAACCGAAATTACCACGGGGTTCGTACAGCACAGCAGGAGATTCTTACAGCGCGAGGATCTTCTGGATGTCAGGACGTTCTATAACGATCAGCTCAAAGAAGCTGAAAAAGATCTCAGTGATGGATTTAATCCTATCATTAGCAAAAGACTGACAAAAGGTATTATCAGCTACGATCGTCTTATGGAATTTTTTAAACAGAAACTCACTAACTTAGAAGGTACAAGGCAGCACCTGGATGGTGCAAGACTTCCTCAAAGCCAGTTCATGAACGGTATTGATATTATTGTTCTTAACACCCTCAAGACCAAGGCCGCCAAAAATACTTTTTTTAAGCATTGCTTAGCTCAGGACGGCGAAAATATCGATCTCGAGAAGTTTACCGAGAAGGTAAATGAGATGCGTCGTGAGATACGAAATGATAACAGATTTAAGAAGATGATGCAGGACCATGTTCCAAGAGGTCAGTTCTATAAAGCATACCGTACAGCCGTAAAGGATGAGATCAGCGAAAACAAGGCAAATATGAATCAGCGTTCATCGAGGGTAAAGAAGGATAAGAGTTACAGAGATTTCTCCAACAGTTATCTCAAGAATAACACCTATCATATTGCCGATGATAAGATGGAAGTTATCCAGACAACCTACGCAGAACTCGTTGAGCTTAACAAAGGCAAGGATCCAAGCGATTATATGCAGAAGCTTATGAGCGCATACGAAACTTTAATTAAGGAGTACGGAAAGAACGACGGCTTCGTCAGTGGCAAGGCCATCGATGAGCTTAACAAGAGAGCCGTAAAATACTACGACAAGAGAAGCGGTATCATCAAAGGACCAAACACCGGCAAGGGTCAGGGAAGACTTAAGACAGTTGAGAAGCTCCTCAAAGCTACCGATCCGCTTACGAAAAATGTTAACAAAGGTTTAGGTACAGCATATAAAAAGTTCGAAGCCGAACAGAAGAAGGCACAGCCTAAGGTACCGGGCAAAGCCTAAAGCAAACAAACAAGCCATGCTTTTTGCATGGCTTGTTTCAATAGTCTTACTCATCAGATGGTCTTCCATTCGGCATATTGTCAGGGTCGAAATCCTCCGAAAGATTGTTCGAATCGAAGTTGTCCGGTTTCTGGCTTCCTCCCGGAAACTGCCCGTCACCAAAACCGCCGCCCGGGCGGCCCTGGCCACCGCCGGGTCCGCCCATGAACTGGTTGCTTATCTCATTTGTTTCTTCTCCGTTTACTATTATCGTACCTCCGTTATATTCAGCCGTTCCGTCATAGTCGAAAGGTGACTGCGCCGTTACATCTATAGTTCCTCCGTTGATATAGATATTGCCATTAGCATCAAAGCCGTCAGTATCTCCCTGTCCCATATTTACTGTTATGTATCCGCCATTTACTTCGATGGTTGGTGTATAAGCAGTTGACTTCTTAGCCGCATTTATACCGTCATCGCTGGCTGCTATATTTATCGTTCCGTCATTTATCTGGATGTAGGTTCCTTCTATACATTCGGCAGCTGTTATATCAATCGTTCCGCCGTCGATCTGTACAATACTTGTTCCGTGTATTGCGTCATCCGCCGCTGTAAGCTTCAGTGTGCCGCCTCCTATATAGATGTATCCTACTGTGTCATCGTCATCGTTTTCCGCATGGAGCGCATCATTCGAAGCCGTTACGGTGATCGTTCCGTCAGCGATCCTTATCGAATCATTTGCCTCGATAGCCGCATCTTCTGCACTTATAGTGATCGTACCTCCGGTAACCTTAACATCATCTTTACCGCTGATTCCGTTATCCGAAGATGTGATCGTAAGTGTTCCTGTTCCGTTAAGTGTTATATCATCCTTTGAAAATATAACCGCATCTGTTTTGGTATCGCCATCTGTCGTAAAGCTTCCCGATACTGTCAGGCTGTTGTCTCCTACAGTTGTTAAAAATACCTTGTCAGCACTCTTTACGTAGATACAAGGGAAATCCTTATTTGTGATTGATACTCCGTTAAGTACTATCTGTATCTTGGCATCATCAGCCGCATCAACTGTTATGGTCGTCTCCGAAGCTGTTCCACTGATCACATATACCCCTGCTTCCGAAATGCTTACATCCTGTCCGTCACTGAGTGTGATCTCTTTTGCTTCCGATGTATCGGCCGTCTGTGTCAGATCCCTTTCCGAGAAAAGCTCCGACGCATCAAGCAGTCCGTTTTCATTTGCTTCTACTGTTGCAGTTACCGCCTCCGTTGAAGCACTGATTCCGGAACCCTCTGAGGTACCACTCGAGGTTGACGAGTCCGAATCAGAGCCTTCAGTATCAGTATTCTCTGTACTTCCTGCTGTTATCTCAGCCGTCGTACTCACCGTTTCTCCTGACTGTTTACCGCTGTCAGCCTCTTCTGTTTTTGAACTTCCGCATGCTGCCATAGATAGCACAAGCATTGCAGATATTATAGCCGCCGTTAATCTCTTACGCATATTATGTTCCTCCTGTCTTTCATATCATATTCATTTCTCATGCATTTTCCGTTTTACCGATTCTACCGAAATAATCATTTCGCCTGTCGCTAAATGCATGTTTCTTTTGTTCTATGGTTGTATAGTACGATA
>DOVL01000128.1 GCA_003520105.1 Lachnospiraceae bacterium
GGTATCATCAGTGAGGATCTTAACGGTGATGCTTATAAGGCTGTTCCGCTCAAGGAATCAGAGAAGATGACCATCGGTTATATCAAGCGTAAGGGAGTGTCTCTGTCCAAGATGGGCAAGCTCTATGTTGAGAAGCTTGCCGAATTTGAAAAGGACGCATATAACGAAAAATAGTGGTTATAGGTATTTACCTATAGCCGGCAAGAGCTTATTAGTAATACACCTTCGTCGTGAAAATGATTTACAGTAAATAGTAAATCATACACGACGGAGGTATTTTTTATGAGTTATGAGATCGAGACCCGATGTTTGTACGGGGATGGAATAAGCTTTGACAAGGAACAGACGGGAGCTATCAGCTTCCCAATCTATCAGACTGCAACCTTTGCGCATAAGGGAGTCGGCAGAAGCACGGGCTATGATTATTCGAGACTTCAGAATCCGACCAGAGAGCATCTTGAGCAGGTTGTGGCATCTCTCGAGGGCGGTAAGGCCGCTTTCGCCTTTTCTTCCGGGATGGCAGCAATCACTGCATTCTTTGAAAACTTTGAACCGGGAGATCACATTATAGCCGATGAGGATCTTTACGGAGGAAGCATCAGGCTTTTCGATAATATTTCCAAAAAGAACGGAATCAAAATAACAAGACGTAATCTTCTCACGGAGGACATCGAGAAGGATATAACTTCGTCAACCAGGGCTATCTTCTTCGAGACACCTACCAATCCGATGATGAACGTTATTGACATAGAAAAATATGCTGAGATCGCAAGGGTCCACCGGCTTCTGCTGATAGTTGACAATACCTTCCTTTCTCCGTATTTTCAGAATCCGCTCAGCCTTGGCGCTGATGTTGTAATCCACAGCGGTACCAAATTCCTTGCCGGACATAATGATACGCTTTCCGGCTTTGTGGTAACGAATAATGATAAGATTGCGGAGAGGATGGCGTTTATCCTTAAGACGGTCGGTTCGGGGCTTGCTCCTTTCGACAGTTGGCTTGTCCTGAGAGGCATCAAGACTCTTCCTCTCAGGATGGAGAGGCAGCAGAAAAATGCACTTCTTCTCGCTGACTGGCTCAGAAAGAATGAGAAGGTGAAGAAGGTTTATTATCCGGGCTTCGAGGACAGTCCGGGACATGAGGTGATGAAGAAGCAGGCGAGAGGCTTCGGAAGCATGATCACCTTTGAGGTGGATTCTAAGGAGACTGCATACAGCATACTTGAAAATGTCAGGCTGATACATTTCGCAGAAAGCCTCGGCGGTGTAGAGACGCTGATAACCTATCCGGTAACACAGACTCATGCGGATGTGCCGGAGGAGATCAGACTGAAGAACGGTATCACCGACAGCATACTCAGACTTTCTGTAGGGGTTGAAAACGGTAAGGATCTTATTGCAGAGTTTGAGAGAGTATTCGCCTGAGTCAGGAGCAGGATAAAGAGGAGATGAACAGATGGCAGAGAGAAATCTGGATTTTGATACAGTGCATAACAGGAGAGGGACAGACTCTCTGAAATATGATTTTGCGGCGGCCAGAGGCTATAAGGAGGATGTACTTCCGCTCTGGGTTGCGGATATGGATTTTAAGATTTCGAGCTATATTCAGGATGCTCTGCAGCTTCAGGTTGAACATGGAATATATGGATATACTGAGACAGCGAAGGATTATTATGATGCGGTCGCAGGATGGATGAAACGTCATCACGACTGGGATATTGAAGGTTATAAGATCATCAAAACTCCGGGAGTCGTTCCGGCGATTGGAGCAGCGATAAATGCATTTACCGAGAAAGGGGATGCCGTGCTTATCCAGCAGCCGGTGTATTACTGCTTCAATGAGGTTATAGAGCTTTCAGGAAGACGAGTGGTATCGAATGATCTTGTTCTCAAAAAGCGTTATGAAATAGACCTGGAGGATTTTGAGAGGAAGATCGTCGAAGAAAAGGTTAAGCTTTTTCTTCTCTGCAACCCGCACAATCCGGGCGGCAGGGTATGGACAAGTGACGAACTGAAAAATATTGCTCGCATATGTAAGAAGCATAACGTGGTTGTTTTCAGCGATGAGATTCATGAGGATATAGTTTACAGCGGACATAAGCATACTGTATTTGCAACCGTATCCGAAGAGGCTGAGGATATAACTCTCACAGCAACTTCACCGGGCAAGACCTTCAACATATCCGGCCTGCAGATTGGAAATATAATCATTAAGAACAGAAAGCTTGCCACAGAGTTTAAACGGTCGGTCAACGGTATAATGGGCTACAGTCAGGCAAATGCACCCGGAATCACAGCCTGCCGTGCAGCTTATCTGCACGGTGATGAGTGGTATAAGGCAATGCTTTCCTATGTGGAGGACAATCTGAATTATCTGGTTGAATTCCTAAAGACGGAGCTGCCTGAGGTGAAACTGATCATTCCGGAAGCAACCTATCTTGTATTTCTCGACCTGAGAGGACTTGGGCTTTCAAGTGAAGCCAGAAGAGAGTTAATAGTTGACAAGGCTAAGCTCTGGCTGGATAGCGGCGAGATATTCGGAAAGCTCGGAAGCGGTTTTGAAAGGATAAATATAGCCTGCCCGAGAGTTACTCTGGAGAAGGCACTGACGAGTCTTCGGGACGCAGTTAAAAGCATATTTTAAAGTGATTAAGTCGGTATAGTTTCTACCTATATCGACTTAAAGTTTTTTAGGATTAACACCTTGGCTGAACTTAGTGATATATTTACGCAATCAAGAGGAACACCGAATCCGGATCACAGAAATAAAGTGATCGGAAAACTGAAATTAAATATCAGTTGAAGATGGATCGGTAAACTAAAAAAGGGAGGTCTGAAATGGCAGTAACAGTGGCGGTGGCTACCGATGATGGAATAAATGTGAATATGCATTTCGGATGGGCCCGGGAGCTTCTGGTTTACAGAGTTGAAGAGGATGGTTCCTACGAGCTGATCGATGAGAGGGAGGTTCCGGAACTCCGGGAGGAGATACACAGTGAACCGAATGAACAGAGAAACAGTGAAGCAGAGAACAGCGAGACCGGAAGCGGCGAAAAAAGAAGCGGAGGCACAGATGGAACTGAGAACGGTGCGGAATACACCGGCGGATCTGTAAAGGCTTTTCTTGAACGAAGCGGAGCAGGCTGTGGAAACGGTCACAGCTGCGGAGAGAATTTCAAACATATAAATGTTGATGAGATGATCAATGCTTTTACAGATTGTCAATACATCCTGGCACTGAAGATCGGCAGGATGATGGAAAGGATATTTAAGACCAAAGGGATCAGTTGTTTCTCGGTTGACCTTCCGATAGATGAGGCACTGAAGAGCATCGCAGTATATGAAACGAGAATACACAGACAGAATAATAAGACGCAGGAATAAACAATAGAAACAATAATAAGAAACACGAGACAATCAGCCGTACGGCGTAAGAACGGATGATGATTCAGAAATAAGGAGTTA
>DOVL01000285.1 GCA_003520105.1 Lachnospiraceae bacterium
TCCGGAAAGGTCAGATCACTCCTTCACAGAAAGGATGCTCAGACTGACGGAAATGTTAGTCTTGAAGCTGCTATTTCAGAGCTTAGTTATGCTCCTGAAAAGTACACTTCCGTATCTTCAGAGGCTGATAAAACCACTACCGTAACATGCAGCGGATGTAACGAAGAGATTCCGATCATAACCATGAGACGGAATCTCTATGTATGTCCGAAATGTGGTAAGCACCTTAAGATATCAGCCAGAAGAAGAATGAGAAACATAGTTGATCCGGGTACATTCAGAAAGCTTAAAACGGATATCCCTTTTGTGAATCCGCTTGATTATCCGGAATATGACGAGAAGATAACAGGTCTTAAGGACAAGACAGGCCTTGATGAGGCTGTTCTTTCCGGCGTAGGCGAGATCGAAGGCGAGAAAGCTGTTATCGCTGTCATGGGTAGCGAATTTCTTATGGGAAGTATGGGAATAGCAGTTGGTGAAATGATCACGAATGCATTTGAGGTAGCTGATAAGCTTAAGCTTCCGCTTATTATATTTACTGCCAGCGGCGGTGCACGTATGCAGGAGGGTATACTTTCCCTTATGCAGATGGCCAAGACCAGTGCGGCTGCGAAGAGATTCAGCGAGCACGGAGGTCTGTACATATCATGCCTTACACATCCTACAACAGGTGGTGTAAGCGCCAGCTTTGCAACGCTTGCTGATATTACACTTGCCGAGCCTGATGCACTCATCGGCTTTGCAGGTCCTAGAGTTATCGAACAGACTATAGGTCAGAAGCTTCCTGAAGGCTTCCAGCGTGCTGAATACCTTCTCGACCATGGCTTCGTTGATCAGATAGTCGAGAGACAGAATATGAGGGCTGTTCTTGCCCACATCTTACGTCTGCATTCGAAGAAGAGGAGGGGCAAATGATCAGAGACATCGATGAAAAGCTCACAGAGATTGAGGCAGCCCTTCTGACTGAGGAGGACGCAGAAAAAATAAGCGAAATGAAGAAGGAGCAGAAACTGCTCATCGCACAGTCTGCAACACTGACAGCACATGACAGAGTTTATCTTGCAAGACACAGAAAGAGACCTAAGGTCGATGACTATATCAATGCGATTTTCGATGATTTTTTCCTTGAGAGAGGAGATTATCTCGGCAAAGAGGATAAGAGTATTTACGGCGGAATCGCTCTCTTTCATGATATTCCGGTAACCGTTATAGGTCACCGCAAGGGAAGAAATATTACAGAAAGCATGGAATACAACTTCGGTATGCCTGAGCCGGAAGGCTATCGTAAGGCACTTCGTCTTATGAAGCAGGCAGAGAAGTTTAACAGACCGATAATAACCTTTATAGATACTCCGGGTGCTTATCCGGGACTTGAGGCAGAGCAGAACGGACAGAGTCAGGCTATAGCCCAGAATCTTGCCGAAATGAGTGCACTTACAGTTCCTGTGATCGCAATCGTAACCGGAGAAGGAAGCAGCGGTGGAGCTCTTGCTCTCGGCGTTGCAAACCGCGTATATATGCTCGAAAATGCAGTTTATTCGGTGCTTTCACCGGAAGGCTTTGCATCGATCCTGTGGAAGGATTCCAGCAGAAGTGCAGAGGCCTGCGAGCTTATGAAGCTAACAGCTCAGGACCTTCTCGGATTCGGCGTTATCGACGGTATTATTCCTGAACCACCATGCGGAGCACATCATGATCCTGATGCAGTTTATAAGGCAATCGATCATATGATAGTTTCTGAGTTCAACAAGCTTAAGAAGATGTCAGGCTCAGATTACGCTAAGCAGAGATACGAGAAGTTCAGAAATATTGACAAGGTTGTTCTTGACGAGGCTCGTTAATATACCTGATTTAATATGATAACCGGTATTGTTCCGGTTCGTTCAGGTAGATGAAAAGGAAAAGAAAAATGACAATGTTAAATGAGATGCTTGGCATAAAATACCCTATCATTCAGGGTGGTATGGCCAATATAGCTACAGGTAAATTTGCGGCAACAGTTTCAAATGCAGGTGGTCTCGGACTCATCGCAACAGGCGGACTTGATGCCGGAAGGCTCGAGAAGGAGATCGCTGATGCAAGATCTATGACAGATAAGCCATTCGGCGTAAATCTCATGCTCATGAATCCTGATGCAGATAATATTGCAGACCTTCTTTACAGAGAGAAGATCAGTCTTATTACCACAGGCGCAGGTATGCCGGGAAAATATATGGATAAGTGGAAGGAAGCAGGCGCAAAGGTTATTCCTGTAGTTGCTTCTACAGCACTTGCCCAGAGAGTTGAGAAGCAGGGCGCAGACGCAGTTATAGCTGAAGGCGGAGAGAGCGGCGGTCATGTCGGCGATATGACAACCATGGCTCTTGTTCCTCAGGTTATCGACAGTGTAAATATCCCTGTTATCGCAGCGGGTGGAATCGCGGACGGAAGACAGTTCGCGGCAGCTCTTGCCCTCGGTGCTATCGGAATCCAGATAGGAACATGCCTTCTCGTAAGTGAGGAGTGTCCTATTCATGATAATTACAAGCAGGCGCTTATCAAGGCTAAGGATAACTCAACAGTAGTTACCGGACGTTCCCTTGATGCTCCTGTAAGAATACTTAAAAATAAGATGGCGAGAGATTATCTTAAGCTCGAGAAGAATGCAGCTTCAAGAGAAGAGCTTGAGCAGATTACTCTCGGCGGACTGAGACGTGCTGTATTTGACGGTGACATGAATACCGGTTCTGTTATGGCAGGCCAGGTATGCGGTCAGTTAAATGAGATCAAAACTGTTGCAGAGATCCTTGACGGTCTTATGACCGGCTGCAAGGCTGAACTGGACAGAATGAAGAGTATCAGTCTGTAAGGAGAATAAGATGAAGTTAGGTTTTTTATATGCCGGACAGGGAAGTCAGGCAGTAGGCATGGGCGCAGACCTTTATGAGAAATATCCTGAATTCAAGGAAGTTATGGATAACGTAAAGCTTTCCTTTGATGTTAAGGATATCTGCTTCAATGGTCCTGCCGAGGTGCTTAATGAGACAAAATATACCCAGCCTTGCATGGTTGCATTTGCTGTAGGTGTTACAAGAATACTTGCTGCAAGAGGCATAAAGCCTGATATGGCTGCAGGACTCAGTCTTGGTGAATATTCAGCACTCAATGCTGCAGGTGTTCTTAATGACGAGCAGGTTGTTGAGCTTGTTGCGTTTAGAGGACAGTCTATGCAGGAGGCAGTTTCCGGAAGAGAATGCAAGATGATTGCAGTTCTCGGACTTGAGAGAGATAAAATATATGAAGGCTGCAAGATAGTTGCGGAGGAGTTTAAAGATAAGGAATTAAATGTTGCCGAGCCTGCAAACTTCAACTGCCCGGGACAGATCACTGTTTCCGGTGATGCAGAGCCAATCGCAAGAGCAGCAGAAGTCTTCAAGGAACTTGGTGCTAAGAGATGCGTTGAGGTTAAAGTAAGCGGGCCTTTCCATACATCACTTATGAAGCCGGCAGGAGATAAGCTTCGCGAGAGATTTAAAACCGAAAGCTTCGGAGAAATGCAGATTCCTGTAATCTTCAACTGCCTTGGTAAGGAAAAGTCAGATGATGTTACTATCCCTGAGCTTCTTGAGAAACAGGTTCAGAGCAGTGTCTTCTTCGAGGATACTATCAGATACATGGCTGAGCAGGGCGTTGACACCTTTGTCGAGATCGGACCGGGTAAGACACTTTCCAAGTTCGTAGCCAAAACCCTCCCGGGCTCAGTTTGCTACAACGTCGAGAAGGCTGAGGACGTAGATGCACTTTTAGAAGCATTCAATAGTTAATTTTATAGAACGACAGCTCAGTGCACCGATATGCCTCTGAAGGCGTATTTTAGCTACAACTGAAGAGGCATATCGGTGCGCTGAGCGTTACATGGAGAAATCAAGTATGGATTTAAAAGGTAAGACAGCAGTAGTTACCGGCGGCAGCCGCGGCATAGGCAGAGCAATCTGCGTTAAGCTTGCAGAGCGCGGAGCCAACATTGTAACCTGCTATGCAAACAGCAGTGCCGCAGCCGAAGAGACAGTTAAACTCTGTCAGGAGTTCGGAGTTACGGCCGTAGCTGTGAAGGCAGATATTTCCGTTAAGGAGGATATAGATAATCTCCTTGCGGAGGCTCTGAAGATCACCGGTTCTATCGAAATACTCGTAAATAACGCCGGTATTACCAGAGATAAGCTTCTTATCAGCATGAAGGATGAGGATTTTGATGATGTTATCAATACCAACCTTAAGGGTACCTTCTATGCGATGAGAGCAGCTTCCAAGCTTATGATGAAGAAGCGCTATGGAAGAATAGTAAATATAAGCAGTGTTGTCGGTGTGTACGGAAATGCAGGACAGATCAATTACGCTGCAAGTAAGGCCGGTGTCATCGGTATGACCAAGTCACTTGCCAAGGAGCTCGGTGGCAGAGGAATCACCTGCAATGCTGTTGCTCCGGGATTTATTTCCACTGATATGACAGCAGTTCTTTCGGATGAAGTTAAGGAGAAGCTGGCTGCAAGTATCGCTCTTAAGAGGATAGGCGAGCCGGAGGATGTTGCAAATGTTGTGGCTTTCCTTGCATCAGATGATGCTTCTTATGTAACGGGACAGGTTCTTGAGGTTTCCGGAGGAATGAACTAATAAATAAAGGAAGGTAGTATTAATGAGAAGAGTCGTAATAACAGGAATGGGTACTATCAATCCTATCGGTAATAATCTTGATGAAACCTGGGAAAACATCAAAAAGGGTGTTTGTGGTGTTGATTTCATCAAGCAGATCGACACAACGGATTTCAAGGTTAAGATTGGTGCCGAGGTTAAGGATTATGAGCCTGAAAAGTTTCTTGACAGAAAAGAAGTAAGACGTCTGGATAAGTATACCCAGTTTGCCATAATCGCTTTCAGGGAAGCCATTAAGGAAAGTGGTTTAAATATGGAGAATGAGGATCCATACAGATGTGGAACCATCATTTCCAGCGGTATCGGCGGACTGAAGACTATCGAAGCTGAGCACGTTAAAGGTCAGGCAAGAGGATTTGATAAGATTTCTCCTTATTTCATACCTATGAGTATAGCAAATATTGCTGCCGGAGAGATCGCTATTGCAACAGGCTTTAAGGGAGTATGTGAAAGTATCGTTACTGCATGCGCAAGCGGAAGCAATGCAGTAGGAGAGGCTTTCCATTATATTCGTGATAATTATGCTGATGTTATGATCTGCGGTGGTTCTGAGGCATGTATTTCCAACCTTGGTTTCGGAGGCTTCGTAGCTATGAAGGCTCTTAACTCAGGTAATGATCCGAAGCGTGCATCAATTCCTTTTGATGCAGAAAGAGGCGGTTTTGTTATGGCTGAGGGTTCAGGAATCCTTCTTATCGAGGAGCTTGAGCATGCTAAGGCAAGAGGTGCTAAGATCTACGCTGAGATAGTAGGTTATGGTGCAACCTGTGATGCACATCATATTACAGCTCCTGATCCGACAGGAATGGGCGCTGCAAATTGTATGATCAAGGCAGTTAAGGATGCAGGAATCGAGCCGGAGCAGGTTGATTATATCAACGCTCACGGAACATCTACACGTCTTAATGATGCAGGAGAGACCAAGGCTATCAAGATCGCTTTTGGTGATCATGCTAAGAAGCTTATGGTAAGCTCTACCAAGTCTATGACAGGACATCTTCTCGGAGGAAGTGGTGCGCTTGAGGCTATCATCTGCGCCAAGGCACTTCAGGATGGCTATGTTCCTGCAACAATAAATTACAAGGTTCCGGATCCTGAATGTGATCTGGATATAGTTCCGAATGAAGGAAGAAATGTAGATATTAAATATGCTGCATCAAACTCACTTGGCTTCGGCGGACATAACGCATGTCTCGTTCTGAAGAAGTGGGAGGAAGAATAGAATATAAACGTTAATTAGTTTTATTGTTTTGCATTAACAGGAGGCATAATAAAATGGAACTTTCATCAAACGAGATACAGCAGATTCTGCCACACAGATACCCGATGCAGCTGGTTGATAGGATACTTGATTATGAGCCGGGAGTTTTTGCTGAAGGTGTTAAGTGTGTCAGTGCAAATGAGCAGTTCTTCTGCGGACATTTCCCACAGGAGCACGTTATGCCGGGAGTACTTATACTCGAAGCAATTGCACAGTGCGGTGCTGTTTGTATTCTGACGAAAGAGGAAAATAAAGGTAAGATCGCTTTCTTTGGCGGTGTAAAAAGCGCTAGATTCAAGAAACAGGTTAAACCGGGAGATAAACTTGTTCTCAGATGTGAGATCACATCAACAAGGGGGCCTGTTGGATTTGGAAAAGGCGTTGCCACAGTTGATGGTAAGGTAGCAGCTACTGCAGAGATATCATTTGTGATTGGGGATAATAAGGAGTAATATGTCAAATCCATTATCAGAGGTTTATGGCAAGTTCAGACTGCATTATTACAGAGATGTATTTAACCGTATACAGGCGAGAGAGCTTTCTCTGTCGGCTGTTGAGGTTTACTGCACCGAGATAATAAGAGCACTGAACAAACCTACAATAAATGAATTTGCCAATTTCATCAACATATCATCACCTAATGCGACATATAAGGTAAATTCACTTATTCAGAAGGGGTATGTTACTAAGATTCAGTCGGAGTCAGACAAGAGAGAGTATTATCTGGACGTGACTGAGAAGTTTTACAAATACTGGAATCTGAGTGAAAAATATCTCGATATCGTCGAAGAGAGACTGGAGAATAATCTCAGCTCAGAGGAATTTGAGACCTTTAACAGGATACTCAAGAAGATCAGTAACGAAATGATGCCGGAAGTTGGACTTCCTGAGCGTGAACAATAAATAGGTTTAATAAAACATAATCTCCTATTTTACCGTTGTAAAATAGGAGATTATATTTTATAATTAAATATCAATATAATGATAAAAGGATGGATCATTATAATCCATCCTTTTACATTAGTGAAGGTTAAAAGTATTTATATGATTAAAGAAGATTAGGGAAATCTTCTTTAACAGGGGGCTATTGGTTATTTCTATGGTTTTATAATAAGGTATTTAAAAGACTAAGTATATAAAAAAAGTGCTTTTAATATTAAATTTATGACCCAATAGGGATTATTTTTCAAAAAGGGTGAAAAATATGGCAAAAATAACTGATGAATGGACAGAAATACTCTTCCAGAAGAGAGAAAATGAAGAGAAGCATCCCGGTTATGAGAGGGAAATGAGATTCTATGATCTCGTTGCAGAAGGTCGTATCAAGGATATGCAGGAGTTCCGTAAGGATGCTCCGCCGTCTGATGCGAAGGAGAGAGGTGTGCTTTCTGAGGATCCGCTCCGTAACAGCATTTACCATATGATCGCTATGACAACGCTTATTTCCAGGGCATGTATAAGCCATGGCATCGAGCCGGAGATTGCTTATGAGATGAGTGATGTTTACATAAGACGGGTCGACAAGGCGAAGAAACCTGAAGAAGTCAACAGTATCCGTGAAGAAATGATACTTGATTTTGCGAACGAGATGAATAAGCGGAAGAAGGCTAATGTTAAGTCCGCTCAGGTTATCATGTGTCTTGACTACATCAACGATCATCTACACGAAAATATAACCGTTCCGGAGCT
>DOVL01000280.1 GCA_003520105.1 Lachnospiraceae bacterium
CCATGATGGAGCCGTGGGACGGACCTGCGTCCATACTTTTCTCTGATGGTGATGTGATGGGTGCCATCCTCGACAGAAACGGTCTCAGACCTTCAAGATATTACATCATGGATGATAACCGCCTCATTCTTTCATCTGAGGTTGGTGTGCTTCCGCTTGATGAGGCACATATTATAAAGAAAGAGAGACTACATCCGGGCAAGATGCTTCTTATAGATACCACTGAAAATAAGGTTTACGATGATCAGGAGATCAAGGAGCAGTATGCTAAGAAGGAAGCTTATGGTGAGTGGCTTGATATGAGCCTTGTAACTCTCGGATCCATCAAGATTCCAAACTTCAAGGTTCCTGATATCAGTGGAGAAGAGAGAAAGAAGCTTCAGAAGGCTTTTGGTTATACCTATGAGAATTTCCATGACGGCATCAGAAGCATGGCTCTTTCAGGAACGGAGCAGATCGGAGCAATGGGTGTTGATACACCTATAGCAGCACTTTCCGAGCAGGATCAGCCGCTGTTCTATTTCTTCAAGCAGCTTTTCGCACAGGTAACCAATCCTCCGATCGATGCTGAAAGAGAGAAGATAGTTACTTCCAAGACGATCTATCTCGGCAAGAATGGTAACCTTCTTTCAGAGAAGCCGGAAAATGCGAGAGTGCTTAAGATTGAAAATCCTATCCTTACAGACCTCGACCTTCTGAAGATTGAGCATATGAATAAGGAAGGCTTCAAGGTTGCCAAGGTTTCAACACTTTATTATAAGAAAACTCCGATGAAGAGAGTTATTGATCATCTCTTTGTTGAGATTGATAAGGCATATAAAGAAGGAGCGAATATAATCATTCTTTCCGATAGGGGAGTCGATGAAAATCATGTTGCTATCCCTTCACTCCTTGCAGTTGCAGCGGTTTCAAGACATCTCGTTAAGAGTAAGAGAGCAACAGCAATGTCTCTGATCGTAGAGTCAGGTGAGCCTCGTGAGGTTCATCATTTTGCTACTCTTATGGGCTATGGTGCATCAGCAATCAACCCTTACCTCGCACATGCAACAATAAAAGAGCTCGTTGATGAAGGTCTTCTTGACAAGGATTACTATGCAGCAGTTGAGGATTATGATAACGCAGTTATAAACGGTATCGTTAAGATAGCTTCCAAGATGGGCATCTCCACCATCAGATCATATCAGGGAAGCAAAATATTTGAGGCAATAGGAATATCTCAGGATGTTATAAATGAGTATTTCACAGGTACAGTAAGTCGTATCGGCGGTATCACACTTGATGATATCGAGAAGGCAGCAGATAAGAGACACAGCAAGGCCTTCGATCCGCTCGGACTTGAGAGTGATCTCGAGCTTACCTCAGTGGGAAGACACAAGGCGCGCAGCCAGGGCGAGCATCACAGATACAGCCCTGAAACCATACATATGCTTCAGGTTTCAACCAGAGAAGGTAATTACGACAAGTTCAAGCAGTACACCAAGATGGTTGACAGCGAGAAGACAGGTTATTTAAGAAGCCTCATGGAGTTTAATTATCCTGCAGAGGGTATTTCAATCGATGAGGTTGAAAGCGAGGCTTCAATAGTAGAGAGATTCAAGACAGGTGCAATGTCTTACGGTTCGATTTCAGAGGAAGCACATGAAACTCTTGCAATCGCAATGAATCACCTCCACGGTAAATCAAACAGTGGTGAGGGTGGTGAGAGCGATGAGAGGCTTGCTTCAGCAGGAACCGCAAATGACAGAAGCTCAGCAATCAAACAGGTTGCCAGCGGACGTTTCGGTGTTACAAGTAAATATCTTGTAAGTGCAAGAGAAATACAGATCAAGATGGCTCAGGGCGCCAAGCCTGGTGAGGGCGGACATCTTCCGGGAAGAAAGGTTTATCCTTGGGTTGCCAAGACAAGACATTCAACTCCCGGCGTGAGCCTTATATCTCCACCACCTCATCATGACATCTATTCGATCGAGGATCTTGCTCAGCTGATCTACGACCTTAAAAATGCAAATAAGAATGCGCGTATCTCCGTTAAGCTTGTTTCAGAAGCAGGCGTAGGGACCGTTGCAGCTGGTGTTGCCAAGGCGGGTGCACAGGTTATCCTTGTTTCCGGATATGATGGAGGTACAGGTGCCGCACCGCTCAGCTCAATCCATAACGCAGGTCTTCCATGGGAGCTTGGTCTTGCAGAAACTCATCAGACACTTATTTCCAACGGTCTGAGAAACAGAGTAAGGATCGAGACAGACGGTAAGCTGATGAGCGGACGTGATGTTGCGATAGCAGCCATCCTCGGTGCTGAGGAATTCGGTTTTGCAACTGCACCACTTGTAACAATGGGCTGCGTAATGATGAGAGTATGTAATCAGGATACCTGCCCGATGGGTGTTGCAACACAGAATCCAAAGCTTCGTGCGAAGTTCGCAGGAAAGCCTGAGTACGTTGAAAACTTCATGCTCTTTATAGCAAGAGAGCTTCGTGAATATATGGCACGCCTCGGCGTAAGAAGTATCGATGAGCTTGTAGGAAGAACCGATCTTATTAAGCTTAAGGACAAGATGAGCAGTTCCGAGCAGGAACTTGATCTCAGAGGCATACTTCTTGATATGTCAGGCGTTGAAAGAGAGGAGCAGGTATTTAATCCTGAGAAGGCTTATGACTTTAAGCTTGAAGAGACCAAAGATGAGAAGCAGCTTCTGAAGAATAAGAAGGTTAAGGCTGCTCTTGAAGGTAAGGAAAGCTGCAGGATCGCTCTTGATGTAACAAATATTGACAGAACTTTCGGAACACTTCTCGGAGCAGAGATCACAAGAAGATATGCAGAGGGACTTCCTGAGGATACCATAGTAATAGATGCAAAGGGTGCCGGCGGACAGAGCTTCGGTGCATTTATCCCGGCAGGTCTTACGATCAATCTTATCGGCGACAGCAATGATTATTTCGGCAAGGGTCTTTCAGGAGGAAAGCTTATCCTTAAAGCACCTGCAGATGCAAAATACGTTCCGGAGGAAAATATAATCGTCGGTAACGTTGCTCTCTACGGCGCAACAAGCGGTGAGGCTTATATCTCAGGTATGGCAGGCGAGAGATTCTGCATCAGAAATTCAGGCGCAACAGCTGTTGTAGAGGGTGTTGGCGAGCACGGATGCGAATACATGACAGGTGGTCGTGCAGTTATCATCGGACCTACAGGCAAGAACTTTGCGGCTGGTATGAGTGGCGGTATCGCATATGTCTTCGATGAGGACAGTTCGCTTTACAAGAACCTGAACAAGACCTTTGTTCTTATGGAGAAGCTTACTGATAAGAACGAAATCGCAGAGGTTAAGGCAATACTGGAGAAGCATGTAGCATACACAGGTTCGGCAAAGGGACGCAGGATACTTGATAACTTTGATGAAGCAGTTGCACATTTCAAGAAGATCATACCTGCTGACTATAAGGAAATGCTCCGACTTACAAATCTCTACAAAGAGCAGGGACTTGGTGATGAGGAAGCTAAGATCAAAGCGTTTGAAGTGTTTAATCAGTAATGAACGGTGTATTTTGAAGAAGCAGTTCATTCGACATAGATTTGGAGGATAGAAAGATGGGCAAGATAGGAGGATTCATGGAGTATGACAGAGTGAACTCTGCCACGATTCCTGAAGAAGAAAGAATAAAGAATTTCAATGAGTTTCATGGGATGCTCAGCCTTGAAGAAGAGAAGAAGCAGGCAGCAAGATGTATGGACTGCGGAGTTCCGTTCTGTCAGGCTGGCAGAATGATCTCCGGTATGGCATCAGGCTGTCCTCTGAACAATCTGGTTCCTGAGGTTAACGATCTGGTCTACAGAGGAAACCTGGCAGATGCATACAGAAGACTTGCCATAACACATTCCTTCCCGGAATTTACTTCAAGAGTTTGTCCGGCTCTCTGCGAAGCCGCATGTACCTGCGGAGAATACTCAGAGCCTGTATGTACAAAGGAAAATGAGAAGACAATAATCGAATATGCATTTGAGAACGGACTGGTTAAGGAGAGAAAGAGTGATATAAGAACCGGTAAGAAAGTTGCGGTCGTAGGAAGCGGTCCTTCGGGACTTGCAGCAGCACAGCTCCTTAACAGAAGAGGACATGAGGTTACTGTTTATGAGAGACATGACCGTGTGGGAGGACTTCTTCGTTACGGTATTCCAAACATGAAGCTTGATAAGTCGGTTATTGACAGAAGGGTTAAGCTTATGGAAGAAGCCGGAGTTACCTTCATCACCGGCAAGGATATCGGTAAGGACATCTCAGCTGAAGAGCTTTCTGCAAAATACGATGCAGTCGTTCTTGCCTGCGGTGCTTCAAATCCGAGAGATATCAAGGCTCCGGGCAGAGAAGCTAATGGAATATATTTTGCAGTTGATTTCCTCGGCAGCGTAACCAGGAAGCTTCTGGACAGCGAGTTTAAGGAATTCCCTTATGAGATGGCGAAGGACAAGGACGTTGTTATAATCGGTGGTGGTGATACCGGTAATGACTGCGTAGGAACATGCATCAGACTTGGTGCAAAGAGTGTTACACAGCTTGAGATGATGCCTCAGCCACCTGTAGAGAGAGCAGTTAATAATCCATGGCCGGAGTGGCCAAGAATCCTTAAAACAGACTACGGCCAGGAGGAAGCTATATATAAAT
>DOVL01000244.1 GCA_003520105.1 Lachnospiraceae bacterium
GAACCCACGACCTATTGATTACGAATCAATCGCTCTACCAACTGAGCCACAGAAGCTTATATAATAAGGACCACAGAGGCGTTAACCTCTGTTGTCCATATTAACATATTCATTTGACCTTGTCTGCTTTGAGCATCATCCCGCCATGTCTCTTCGACAGCTTACAGCCGATGATCACTTATCGCTAAACATTTCTATAGATGATATCATGTCTGCTTGGACCGTTTGAGATCATCGTGATCGGGAAGCCGATCTGCTGCTCGATGAACTCGATATACTTGCGGCAGTTTTCAGGAAGGTCTTCGTAATTCTTGATACCTCTTATCTCCTGCTTCCAGCCCGGAAGAACCGTATAAACCGGCTTAGCCTTCTTAAGGTTTACAGTTGCAGGGAAATCGGTTGTAACCTTTCCGTCTATCTCATAGCCTGTACAAACAGGTATCTCATCAAGATAACCAAGAACATCAAGTACTGTAAATGCAACATCTGTTGCACCCTGGATACGGCAGCCGTATTTTGAAGCAACGCAGTCGAACCAGCCCATTCTACGTGGACGTCCTGTTGTTGCGCCATACTCTCCGCCATCACCGCCGCGACGTCTGAGCTCATCTGCTTCGTCGCCGAAGATTTCGCTTACGAACTCGCCTGCGCCAACCGCACTTGAGTAAGCCTTACAGACAACAACGATCTTCTTGATCTCATATGGTGGAATGCCTGCGCCAATTGCGCCGTATGCAGCAAGTGTTGATGAAGAAGTAACCATCGGATAGATACCGTGATCAGGATCCTTCATAGAACCAAGCTGACCCTCGAGAAGAATGTTCTTACCTGACTTGATTGCCTCATAAAGGAATGCCGAGGTATCACATACATAAGGCTCAACCATCTTCTTATATTCCATAAGAGTTGCGTAAATATCTTCAACTGTAAGGAGTGGCTGATGATAGAGGTGCTCGAGAAGAACATTCTTCTGAGCGATTACTCTCTCGATCTTATCCTTAAGAGAAGCCTCGTCATCGAAAAGCTCACTTACCTGGAAGCCGATCTTAGCGTATTTATCAGAATAGAAAGGAGCTATACCCGACTTTGTCGAACCGAATGACTTGCCGGCAAGTCTGGCCTCCTCGTATGTATCGAAAAGGACGTGGTAAGGCATAACCATCTGAGCCCTGTCAGAAACAAGAAGCTTTGGTGCCGGAACGCCCTTAGAAACCACATCGTTGTATTCCTTGAAAAGCTTAGGGATATCAAGAGCAACACCATTTCCGATGATGCTTACTGTATGATCATAAAATACACCTGATGGAAGTGTGTGCAGTGCAAACTTGCCATAGTCGTTAACTATGGTATGTCCTGCATTTGCTCCTCCCTGGAATCTAATGATAATATCCGATGTCTCGGCAAGCATATCTGTGATCTTACCCTTGCCTTCATCACCCCAGTTTGCGCCAACTATAGCTGTAACCATTTTAATATCACCTTTCCTCTCATATGCCGCTTTGTACGGCATATTTTCTGATTTAGTCATGTCCACCGGTTATAAGCCCATCCCAATAGTTTTTCAGCGGACACAATGGGAAGTATAACTTAAATATTGACATAAGTAAAATTAATATTTATTATATTTGATATTAGTACAACTTATATCTAGTGATTATACCCCCTTTCAATGTGTGATCGATCAAGGAGTCTTCATACCATGAATATAAATCTCGAGTATTATAAAATATTCTACCACGTAGCAAAATGCGGCAGCTTTACGGATGCTGCCCGTGATCTCTTTATAACTCAGCCCGCTGTCAGTCAGGGTATTAAACAGCTCGAGGATGTCCTCGGCCTGCAGCTTTTCAGACGCACGACCAGGGGAGCTGTGCTTACTCATGAAGGTGAGGCTCTGTTTGGCTATGTCGAATCAGGTTATGAAATGCTTATGAAGGGCGAGCAGAAGGTTTCCGAGCTTCTTTCTCTCAACTCAGGTGAGATACGTATCGGAGCAAGTGATATGACTCTCCAGTATTATCTCCTTCCTTATCTGGAAAAATTCCACCAGCTATATCCCAAAATAAAAGTACAGGTAACAAATGCTCCGACTCCACGTACCATAGAGCACCTGTCTTCCGGCAGGATCGATCTGGGCGTTGTGTCTGCATCAAATTCATACGCGGATTTCATGGACAGTCAGGGCGGTTCCTTAAATGTAAAACGTGTAAGGGACATCGAAGATATTTTTATAGCCGGAAACCGTTTCAAGGAACTTCAAGACAGGTCTCTCTCCTTTGAAGATCTAAAGGCTCTTCCGCTCATTTGTCTCGAGCCGGATACAAGTACCAGAAAATACGTCGACGGTTTCCTCCGCTCCGAGGGTGTAACACTTGCGCCCGAATTTGAACTGGCAACAAGCAACATGATAGTTCAGTTTGTTATGAGGAATCTGGGAATCGGCTGCGTTGTTGAAGACTTTGCCGAAGAATATATAAAAAACAGGGATATTTTTAAACTGAATCTCAGTAAAAATATCCCTAAAAGAAAAATCTGTGTTATAACCGACAATACCAATACAATATCCTTTGCAGCGCGTAAACTGCTCGAGTTGTTGTAACAGTATTTTTAGTATGTTCTCTTGAACGAAGCAAGATCGCCTTCAAATTTGAGGATCATCCCACGACACTCATCGTATTTATCGCGTTTTAGTTTTCCTTCTGCATACTTTTCCTCCACCATAACCTTAAGTCTGTTCAGAGTACGCAGAGCGCTGTCCTTGTAATTATTGCTCAGATCAACCTTAACGCCATTTACAAGCATATCAATGTCGCTGTCTCCGTAGCCTTTGTTTTTCTTACTAAATAACCCCATAAAAAAAACCTCCTAAAGCATAAAACCGTCGGTAAACAAACTAATGCTCCATCCCCATCTTCTCCTTGATATCTCTGATGATCCTGGTAATGGAATCAAGTGTCAGATTGATCTCCTGAAGACGTATGAGTTCATCATCATCTATTTTCCCATCCATGGCGATAGTAACAAGCTCCTCAGAAATCTGATTCATCTGTCTTGCCGAAGCCATGAATTTGATGATTGCGCGATCCATATTGTCATCCGGCTGTATCTCCTGAATATTTTCCTTATCCTTGAGGAGATAATCCATAGTCACCCCGAAGAAATCGCTGACCTGCATGGCCTTGTCTATATCCGGAAGCGATTCGCCGGTTTCCCATTTTGAAATAGCCTGTCTGCTGACCATCAGCTTCTCCGCAAGCTGCTCCTGCGAATATCTGTTATTCGTTCTAAGTTCTCTTAATTTATCTGCAAAACTCATAATAATTTAACCTTTCATGATATGAACACTGCATCCATATCCGTCGTTCGACGCTGACAATTACTTAACAAGCGGCTTAAAATCAGGATTCTTAAGTATTCTTGTCATATCCTCGAAATCAACCGGCTTGCCGTAATAATAGCCCTGTGCATTATCGCAGCCAAGCTCCATAAGCTTCTTTCCTTCTTCACTGTTTTCAACGCCCTCAGCGATTATACGCATCTGAAGCCTGTTGGCAATATCAATTATACTTTCTACCAGGATATGTGCTTTATCATCATGCCCCAGATTACGGACAAAGCTCTGGTCTATCTTAACCTCATCCGCATTAATATTATGGATCAGTGAAAGTGAAGAATAACCGGTGCCGAAATCATCTATACTTATCTTAAAGCCATTCTCCTTAAGTATATGCACGAAATCCATAAGTCTGTTGATCTCTGATTCCTTTGCAGTCTCAGTGATCTCAATCTCGATCATCGCACTTTCCACATTATTCTCTCTGATTGCTGTTATGATCCTCTTCTCTATATCAGGGATAAATATATTTTTCTTCGAGAAATTCACCGAAATGACCGGTACTTCAATCCCAAGCTTCCGCCACTTATTTATGCATCTACAAGTCTGAACAAGCATAGACATATCAAGTTCAGGTATCATACCCTTTCTGTCAAGAAGCGGTATGAAATCGCTCGGAGCAATGATGCTGTCATTATGAAGCCATCTGCACAGAGCCTCAAGTCCAAGCAGTTCGCCTGTCTGCATATTTACCTTCGGCTGGAAGAAAGGAACAAACTCGCCCGCCGAAAGCGCATCCGGAAATGCCGCAACGATCTGATTATTGTGGCTGATAACCTCTGAAAGTTCGGTATTAAATATAACCAGATCTTTTTTAAGAATGGTCTTACCGACTATACATGCCGTGCTGGCCTCCTCAAGCTTGGTTCCGAATTCCCTTATATCAGTATCCGAAACACCTATACGGAACGAAAATCTGTGCATATTGTTTCTGAGACCCATAAGGCCGTCAACCTTCACGCTCTTAAGTCTGTCCAGAAGCACATCAAGATTTTCTCTTCTTACATAAAATGCAAAATTATCGCCGCCGACACGGCATACGCCTTCATCTTCCCTTACGTAGCTCTGAAGAGTCTGCGCCAGCTTGCCTATGGCAAAGTCACCGAGATGGACACCGCCTCTGTCATTAATATACTTGTAGTTCTTAACATTTGCATAGAGAACAACGTATTCCGTTTCCGGATATTTTGCAACACTCTGCATGTATTTCGCACCCAGGGATTTAACATTCATTATTCCCGTCTGGGCATCATGAGTCTCAGCGAAATCAAGCATTGATCTCATATTCTGACGGCTCACAAGAAGGTATATGATATCTGCAAGAAAACCGCACAGATCATCATCAATATCCTCTTCGGTGATACCGGTCTTGAATTCTATGATTGCATGGACATACTCACTGTTCTCATAATAAAAAGTATATCGTCTCTTGATATCACTTTCAGCATCCTCTGAATACAGCTCGAAGACCCTGTATCTGGAAGGATTCTCATCACCATCTCCGAGACCTCTGTATCCCTCCGAATCAAATTCAAGATCGTAATACATCTTCACCACATTAAGAGCCTTGCATACCCCTTCAAAATCCTCAGGTGTGAGCGGTCTTTCTGTAGCGCTCTTCGCAATACTGTATAATTCCTTCTCAACTTCTTTTTTCATTCTGATAGTAACCCCTTAAATCCCCTAGTATTCTATTTTTTCTGCCGGTCATACCAAAACAACCCCAGTTTATAAAGCTCTCGTCATTTATTCAACTCTTTGAAGAATATCAACCGTATGTGACGACGCTCCGATCGTATCCTGCCTCTCGCATGTCGCCAGATGATATCTGACGAACTCTTCGAAGGTCTCATCGTCCATACCGTTAAGCACCGGTCTGATGTAGTCAGACGGTCCATCAGCGGATATTATCTTCAGTCTTTTAAGTCCGGCTTTTCGATCAAGAGCTTCTATATCCTCCGTCCTTACGTAATGATACAGATCCTTTTCATCTGAAACAGTTCTGTAATCATCTGTAAGCATGCCCTTCTCCAGACATTCCTTAATATGTCCTTCCTTAAATGCATATGTGATAACTGCATATTCATTCATGACATATGCAACGAGGATAATACCGTCTCTCTTGGTCACTCTTTTAGCTTCGTTAAGAGCCTTAAGCTGATCTTCCTCGGTAAAGAGATGATACATCGGACCGAACAGAAGTGTCATATCAAAGCTTTCATCAGGAAACCTTGACAGTTTCATGGCGTTCCCCTGATAGGCCTCAACCAGACTGCTTTTCTGCTTTAAAATACCCAGATTATATTTGACAAGTTCAACAGCGGTAACACTGTACCCCTCCTCCGCAAGAGGGATAGAATATGCACCTGTGCCTGCTCCTATATCAAGTATCTTAATTCGTCTTCTCAGATTGACCATATCTCTTGATCCATTAACACACGAATCAGTCGTTGTATCCGGATAACGATTATCTGACACTTCCATAGCATCCCCAAAGTTTGTTACATCGTTATCAGGCTGAGCCACATCTGTTTCACGCCCAATCAATCTCCCGGATATATCATCAAGATATTCATGAATATACTTCATGGTCGTTCTGTACTCAACCTGACCATGACGTGATCTTAGGCGCTTATCCTCGTTAAATTTATTATAGTATTTTTCTATCTCTGACTGTATTTTCATTACAGTTTCCAATCAACAGGAAATATTATGATCAAATAAATAGTGGATCATTTCTTCCGTTTTTATTATACGTTTATCTCGGCTGTAAGTCCAAGTGCATCCCTATTGGCATCAAGCAGCGGCTGAATAACTTCAGCTATAAATTCCTCTGTCTGCTTAGGAGCTCTTCCTACATATCGCTCAGGCTGCATAAGTGCCTTAAGCTCCTCCAGAGTCATATTAAATGCAGGGTCGGCAGCTATAAGCTCAAGAAGATTATTTTCCTTACCCTCACGCTTAACATTTGCGCCGGCCTCCATAGAATATGTTCTGATCTTCTCATGAAGCTCCTGTCTGTTTCCGCCTGCCTTAACAGCATCCATCATTATATTTTCAGTTGCCATGAAAGGTATCTCTTCCATAAACTTCTTGTAAATAACCTTCTCATAAACAACAAGTCCGTCAACAACATTGAGGCAGAGATCAAGGATTCCGTCAATGGCAAGGAAACCTTCAGGAACTGAAAGTCTCTTATTTGCAGAGTCATCCAGTGTTCTCTCGAACCACTGTGTTGAAGCAACGATTGCAGGGTTAAGCGCATCACACATAACATAATCCGCAAGTGAAGCGATTCTCTCACTTCTCATAGGATTTCTCTTATATGCCATAGCTGATGAACCGATCTGGTTCTTCTCGAACGGCTCCTCGACCTGCTTAAGGTGCTGAAGCAGTCTTATATCATTTGAGAATTTGTGTGCTGTCTGAGCGATTCCCGAAAGCACATTCAGAACTCTAGAATCAACCTTACGTGTATATGTCTGACCTGAAACAGGGAAGCATTCGTCAAATCCCATCTTCTCTGCTATCATCTTGTCAGCCTTACGACATGCCTCGTGATCCCCGTCAAAGAGTTCGAAGAAGCTTGCCTGAGTACCTGTTGTACCCTTTGAACCAAGCAGCTTAAGCTGGCTTATCATATAGTCTGTATCCTGCAGATCCATATAGAAATCATGCAGCCAGAGAGTCGCTCTCTTACCGACTGTAGTAGGCTGAGCCGGCTGGAAATGTGTAAACGCAATAGTAGGAAGGTCCTTATACTGAAGCGCAAACTTAGTCAGTTCATTGATAACATTAAGAAGTTTCTTTCTAACAAGATAGAGTGCTTCTCTCATAATGATGATATCGGTATTATCGCCTACGTAGCAGCTTGTAGCTCCGAGATGGATGATTCCCGCCGCCTTCGGACACTGCTGACCATATGCATAAACATGGCTCATAACATCATGTCTTACAAGCTTTTCACGTTCCTTTGCAACCTCATAGTTAATATCATCAACGTGGCTCTTCAGTTCCTCTATCATTTCATCCGTAATACGCGGATTGCCTTCTGTATCCTTAAGTCCCAGTTCCTTCTCTGTTTCAGCAAGAGCTATCCAGAGCTTCCTCCAGGTTGTGAATTTCATGTCCGGTGAAAATATAAACTGCATTTCCTTTGATGCATATCTCTCCGAAAGTGGGCTGACGTATCTGTCGTTGTTCATTTGTTTCTCCTCTTTTCTATAATACCGGCTTTCTTCCTCTGTATCTGCCGGATACCGTTATATTTACCTGCAGTTTATCTGCCTTAAACTGCCGATGATCTATATGTCGTCCAAAGATAAATATGCTTTTTATTCTCTCGACGCATACACAATTATTTTACTACATAAAAATAACATACGCAAATACATTTGATGTATATACGCATGTTATTTTTGAATTGTTTTTGAATTGTAGAGGACACTGCCGATCTAATTCGCATCGCCCGGTCTGGCAAGCCTCTCGTATGCCTTATCAACCTCAGGCCAGAGCATATAATAGTGCTTACCATTACTTGTTTTATGTGTTGAATAATTTATCGACCACTGATTGCCGTTCATACTTGCACCGACCCATACAGAAAGATTGCCGTTTTTGTCAACGCATAGGATCCACTGATCAATCTTGGAAAATGCGGTAAACTTCATCGCTGCCAGCTTTCCACCCATCTCATCATTCATAAACTGGGCAAAAACCTGCCCCTGCTGTGCAGCAGTGGCGTGTGAGCTGCCTATATTGTTTGAGGTAAACAAGGTATTGTATTTTGTACCGGTGCTTCCGGTAGCCACACTGCTGTATCCCAGGACACGGTAATCATTGCTGTTTCCCAGCTGCTGAAGATTCCACTGAAGGAAATCCCTCATATCCTCATCGGAAGCCATAGCGGCGCTCACAGATACTCCGATTGATTCGGCGGTCGTGATATCATCAGCCTTCCTCGCCTTATTGATATATCTTATGATCGTAAGACCTATCGCTACGGCAAGTATGGCCATTATAGCTATAACAATTATAAGTTCAACAAGAGAAAAACCCTTGTTACTGTTCTTCTTATTCATAATACCGCCCCTCTGCCGGTCTGTCCGATGCTTTATTATCCTTCCAATTCCATCCTATGTTTATCAATCATCGTAGAAACGTTTGTCTGTATCAGGATATAGTCTGTAGAATGGCAGAACAGTATTTGTCCCATAGCCATCCGCAGTATTTCTCTTATACCCTATCCAAACCTCTACGGCATAATCATCGCCCTTTTTATTCTTATCATCCGCTACTCTTCTAAATATCATCCATGAATCAGCATATTGAGTAACTCTTCCATACGGATCCTTTGTTTTTCTGTACTTAAACGGAAGAACCTCATACGGTGTATTAAAGCTCTTTCCACCAAGCTGTATAAGATTTGCCTTTAATTCCAAAACCCAAGGCCACTGTGAATCAAGTCCATCCCAACCATGTTTAAACTCACCGTTACGATTATCATAATTAAATGAACCTCTGGCCCAAGCTATTATCTCCATCTCATAGGTCTCACCATTAGCTGTAACTGTATATTTTGTTCTACCCGTATTCTGCTCCCAAGCTTGCTGAACTTCCTCATCTGTAGATGCCATCGCAAGCTCCGCCGCCTTATATATCGTTTCAGCAGTTTCTACATCAACCTGCTTTCTTGCCTTATTGATATACCTGATGATAGCCATGCCGATGACCGCAGCAAGAATGACCATTATCGTGATAACGATAATGAGCTCAACCAGAGAAAAACCTTTATTCCGTTTATTTAAACCCTCGCCTCTTTTCTCCATATTCCTTACCCAACAATCCTGTTAAAACATCAAAAGGATGCCATCTTGCATGACATCCTTATCAGTTTTCATATACTATATCAAATATCAATTATAATATACTGCAGCTGGCTGTCATGTTAAAGACCCT
>DOVL01000026.1 GCA_003520105.1 Lachnospiraceae bacterium
ACGAAAAATACATATTTATTTATAGATAATCATATTGGTTTGTGGTATACTGTGGGGTGGAGCGCTTCCGCCCCATTTTGTATTTGATAAACAAAGAAATAATAAAATAAAACGGAGGACAAAAAATGTACGGTTTTGACGAAATCTTAAAAATCGATCCGGAAGTTGCAGCAGCGATGACCGACGAGATCACAAGGCAGAATGTAAACTTAGAGCTGATCGCATCAGAGAATATCGCTTCTAAGGCAGTTATGGCAGCTATGGGCAGCCCTCTTACCAATAAATATGCCGAGGGTTATCCCGGAAAGAGATACTACGGCGGATGTCAGTATGTAGACGTTGTTGAAGATCTTGCAAGAGAGAGAGCTAAGGAGCTCTTTGGTGCTGAGTACGCTAACGTTCAGCCTCATTCAGGCGCACAGGCAAATATGGCTGTATTTTTCGCAATCCTGAATCCTGGCGACACATACATGGGAATGTCTCTTGATCACGGCGGACACCTTTCACACGGTTCACCTGTAAATATGTCAGGTAAGTATTTCAACTGCGTGCCTTACGGTGTAAATGACGAAGGCCGTATCGATTATGATGAGGTTCTCCGCATCGCTAAGGAGTGCAAGCCTAAGATGATCATCGCCGGCGCATCTGCTTATGCAAGAGCTATTGATTTCAAGAAGTTCCGTGAGATCGCTGACGAAGTTGGCGCAGTTCTTATGGTTGATATGGCTCATATCGCAGGTCTTATCGCAGCAGGTAAGCATATGAGCCCTATTCCTTATGCTCATGTTACAACTTCAACAACTCATAAGACTCTCCGCGGACCAAGAGGAGGACTTATCCTCTGCAGCGAAGAAGTTAATGCAAAATACAACTTCAACAAGGCTATTTTCCCTGGTATCCAGGGTGGTCCTCTTATGCATGTTATCGCAGGTAAGGCTGTTTGCTTCAAAGAGGCACTTTCTCAGGAATACAAGGATTACATGGGCAGAGTAGTTGAGAACGCTTCAACACTTGCATCTGCTCTTATCGACAGAGGTTTCGACATCGTTTCAGGCGGTACAGACAATCACCTTATGCTTGTTGACCTCAGACGTCTTGACATCTCAGGTAAGGAAGTTGAGAAGCTTCTTGATGAGGTTCACATCACAGTAAATAAAAATACAGTTCCAAATGACCCACGTTCTCCATTTGTAACAAGCGGTGTCAGAGTAGGTACTCCTGCAGTTACAACAAGAGGCGCAGTTAAGGAAGATATGTACGTGATCGCTGATGCATTTAAGGCAGCTATCATTGATAAGGATAACGCAGCCGCAGAAGCTCTCGTTAAGAGCATTACCGACAAGTACCCTCTTTACGGCGGTCAGGCTATGTAATTAAGGAGTGAAAATGGACAACAATCCCAATAACAGAGATAATGGCGGTCCTAAGAAGAGCGGCCCATCCGCGACTCTTATCATCCTCATTATTTCAATCGTTCTTACCCTTGTTTTCTGGCAGCAGTACAATGCCTACAAAACATCCGGGGAAGAAGAAGTATCTTATGACAAATTCATAACGATGGTAGATCAGAAGCAGGTCGAGAAGGTGGAAATATATGATGAAAAAATATATTTCACGCCGAAGGAGCAGAGCGACATAACCAAGGATGTTACTTATTATGTTGTGAGAACCGACGACTATGGCCTGGTTGATCGTCTTGCTGCAGCTGACGTCAAGTTCTCTCAGATCGACGAGGGCGGCAATGCGATGATCCGTACGATTCTGTCCTACGTCATCATGATAGCTGTATTTTACATCTTTATGATGCTCATCATGAGAAGTGCCACCAAGGGCGGCGGAATCATGGGCGGCGTCGGCAAGTCCAATGCCAAGATGTATGTGCAGAAGAAGACCGGTATCACGTTCAAGGATGTTGCCGGTGAGGAAGAGGCCAAGGAATCACTGGTCGAGCTGGTTGATTTCCTTCACCAGCCTGAAAAATACACCGCAATCGGTGCGAAGCTGCCTCGAGGCGCCCTGCTTGTAGGCCCTCCGGGTACAGGTAAAACGCTTCTTGCCAAGGCTGTTGCAGGTGAGGCTAATGTTCCTTTCTTCTCTATTTCAGGTTCGGAATTCGTAGAAATGTACGTCGGTGTCGGTGCAAGCCGTGTCAGAGACCTCTTTAAGCAGGCTAATCAGATGGCACCTTGTATCATATTTATCGACGAGATAGATGCGATCGGAAGAAGCCGTGATACAAGACATATGGGGGGCGATTCCGAGCGTGAGCAGACACTTAACCAGCTGCTTTCGGAGATGGACGGTTTCGATACATCCAAGGGTCTTATAGTCCTTGCGGCTACGAACAGACCTGAGGTTCTTGATAAGGCTCTCCTTCGTCCGGGACGTTTCGACAGACGAGTTATCGTTGAGAAGCCTGATATGAAGGGCCGTGAAGACATTATCAGAGTTCATGCCAAGAACGTTAAGCTTGATGAAACAGTTAATATTCATGAGCTTGCGCTTGCCACAAGTGGTGCGGTAGGTGCCGATCTTGCAAATATAGTTAATGAGGCAGCGCTCCTTGCGGTTCGTAAGGGCAGAGGCCTTGTATCGCAGAAGGATCTCATCGAGTCGGTTGAGGTTGTATTTGCGGGTAAGGAGAAGAAGGATCGTATCCTCAGCAAAGAGGAGAAGGCCATCGTTGCATATCACGAGACCGGACATGCACTTCTTACTACACTTCAGAAGCATTCAATGCCTGTTCAGAGGATCACCATCATTCCGAGAACCATGGGTTCTCTCGGATATGTATGGCAGGTTCCTGAGGAGGAGAAATACCTTGAGACCAAGGCTGAGCT
>DOVL01000192.1 GCA_003520105.1 Lachnospiraceae bacterium
AGGAAGCGCTACTGTAAGTGAGCACTTTCCAAGGCATGAAATATCCTGTATTGTAAGTATCTTCTTCATTATAAATCCTCCTGAAGGTTATCATTCGTTTTCACTGAAATAATAATCCGATCAACCGGCATTCTATGTCAGAATATGTTTCAAATCTTTCTGTTTTACCTACTTCAGCGATAGGCATATTATAAATGTTTTTGGTTATGGATAAAGTGTCAGTTCGGAATATTTTTATAAGACCAGATAGTGAGGGAGGGTGACAATTCATGATTCCTTCGGAATCATTTCATATAGGGCGCTCGTAATATACATGTGACTTCGTCACATGTACAGTACAAGAAAAACACCCGGCAAAATCATTTCATCATGATCTCGCCGGGCATTCTCATTCATGTCATATACAACACATGTGTATTATTCAACTAGAAAAGGTTCTTAATTTTGTCAACAACTCCGCCGGCCTTATCGCCTGCAAGAGCAGTCTTAACACCATCAACAACCTTATCCATCATTCCGTTAGGAATATCAACACCTGCAACCTCTTCTACGGTCTTCTCAGGATCCTTCTGGAACTTATCAGCAATCTTAGGATCACCCTTAATCTTCTTAACGATAGACTCGATAGTAGCTTTAATATCCATAACTCAAAACCTCCTGTTTTAACGATTTTTCCGGACCTTTCTAACCCCTGTCCGAAGCATATTTTACACTGAAAATTATATTATTATTTACCCTTAGTGTCAAGAAATCGTGAAATCCTAAGATTCAAATTCTATTGCTTCTTCGTCGCGGAGCTTTGTCCGGTGAAGAGCATTCTCATAGCCTTGCCGATATTGATCTGGTTGCCCTTGTAGAGTGACATCATCTTGTAGAGACGACCTGCGATTATTACAAATACGAGTGCGCAGGCTGCCATGATACCGAAGGATATTATGCCCTCAGCAAAGCTGAGAATTCCGAGTGCAACATAAGCCGGAGTAATAAGTGCTGCGGTGAAAGGTATGTAAAGCATCCAGTCCGGGGCACCACCTGACTCAAGTCCGCCACCATACATGATCGCGAAGAATGCGATAATGAGCGGAATGATAAATACGCTTGATGCGCTTGCAGCTTCCTCTCTCGAACGTGATATAGCACCTGCAACAACTGCGAGTGATGCAAAGAGAATGAATCCAAGGATAAGGATCAGCACTGCTATAATAACATTTGGTATTGTGAATACCTCCATCTTACCCATAGCCTTAAGGAAGGCAAGGAGTGCAAAGCTTGAATCCGGATAGAACTTCTCGCACAGGCTGTTGCCGATGAAGAAGCCGAGGATTATTGAACCGATCCATATAAGCATCTGAAGTACTCCCGCTGCAACCGATGCAAGGAACTTACCGAGGCAGAGCGCTTCCGGTCTTACGGAAACAAGCATAGTATCCATAAGCTTTGAAGACTTCTCCATAACGATGCTCTGTGAGATGCTTGCACCGTAAGCAAAGATCAGGAAATACATAAGCATAAGGCAGACAAACGGAAGTGCAACCTTTAATCCATCAAGTATGCTGCTTGCCATAAGATCATTGTTCTCTTCAGAATCCTCGATAGATACACCGGTCATATATCCGGTTGCATGATATGTCTTGTATTCAGACTGAGTCATAACCTGACGAAGTCCGTTTGTGTTAAGTCCGGATGCAAGTACAACGAAGTATGCCTGATATTTATCCATGAATTCATAGTAATTATCTGCTGTACTCTTGCTGATCTTCTTCGATTCAGGAACGATCAGATAAGCCGAAGGAAGATTGTTTTTCTTCTCAAGTCCGAGTACATATGCAACCTCGCCTGCCTCATTTGACGCCTTCATGGATTCAAGTGCCTCGTCCATGGAATTGCATTTTCTGTAATCAATATCTGAATAATTCTTCTCCCCCAGAGCATTAAGTGATGTGAAATCTGCGTCAGGATCGCCGAGTTCATTGTAAACATAGATCACACTTGCATGGCATGAATCTATACTTTCATCACCGTCATCCTTTGAGCTTGCGGATATCAGCATGATAAGTATCGGCACTGCCACAAGAACAACAGCGAGTATTATTGTCAGAGCTTTATAGCCTCTGGTCATCGCATTCTTGAAAGAGAACTTAAATACATTTCCGAAATTCTTAAACATTTAAGCCACCTCCTTCTTCTTTGCGGCACCGTCTCTGCCAAATATCATCTTAAGTATTGTTATAAATTTAACCTTGCTTCCATCGATAAGAATAAGCTTTCTATAAACCTTTGCGCAGATGAAGAACATTGCGACGGTTATTGCTATATTTATCACGAAGAAAATTATAAGTTCAATGAGAGTAATACTCTCTATGATGTAAAGTACCGGCGCTGCAAAGCATGCAACGATCGGAATATATACGATAGCATGGTTGAGTGCGTTGATATCAAGCTGAGGAACTATCATTGCTACAATGTAGCCGATCATGATAAGCATTGTTATAGTTCCTGTAGCACTCTGCATATCCTCTGTCTTCGAGCACGCACCGCCTGCAATCCCTGACATAAATGCGAAGATGAGGAAGGTTATCAGAACGGTCGCAATAACTATGATCGCATTTACGGTTCCAACCTTGAAGAGCGCGTCTATATTTATGCGCTGAGCGTTCTCGTCAGCCTTGCCCATGATCATATCCATGACCCAGTTTGAAAGTCTTGATCCAAGGAAGCCAAGTACGATTATGCTTCCTACATAGGTCATCATTGCGAAGATCTTTCCCATTACAAGAGCAAGCGGCTTAACGCTTATTACGAGTGTTTCAACAAGCTTTGAAACCTTCTCTTCCATTACTGAAGTAATGATATAAGATGATGCCATTGAGAGAACCATCATCAGGATAACTGCAAAAGTAGTTCCGAGAGAAACGACCTCAAGATCGGTGTATTTACGATTCTTAGCTGTTGTAAATTCCTTGTCCGTGTAGGTCTTCTTCTCATTGAAGCCCTGACTTATAATGTCGAAAAGCTCCTTGTCAACTCCTGCATCAACATATCTTGTATCATCAAATTTGCTCTTGATGTACGAACCGAGATCATCAAGAAGATCAGCCTTGATGTCTGTCTTGTCAGCAGTGATGAGATTCATTTTATATACTGACAACCCATTGGCATCCTGATGATCGGTAATATAAAGAATAACCTGGGTGGCTGTCAGAGTCGGCATAACATCCTCAAGCTTCTTGTTATCCTCTGCCGGATAGCTGACATTGATCTTCTTAAATCCGGTCTTCTCAAGCTGCATACTTTCCTTCTCAAATCTCACTCCGGAGTCATTTATTATGAAAAGATCTGTAATGTTAACATCCTCTTCGTCAATCTTGGTTATTGAATCACCCACAGATTCACCGGAGCTCGCACCGAGTCTCATGATAGGACCCAGCAGCATGATCATCACTACCATGACGATGAAGGACGCTCTGTACGCCTTATTCTTGAAGGCCTGGGTGAGGGTAAACTTGTAAACCTTACCTACGCCTTGCATGCTGTAAATACTATTTTTCATCAGATCCCACCTCTTTTACAAATAATTCATGAAGAGAAATCTCAGACAGGTCGAAGCAGATAACATTTACCTTGTTTGCAACAAGGAGCTGCAGGAGAGCCGTTGCCTGTTCATCACCGGTTACTTTGATACGGTACTCATTTTCCTTCTCGGTAACAATCTTTGCACCAACCTCTTCGATGTATTTGGTTACGTCACTGTCACACTTAAGGTGAAGATTGATCCTTCCGTAGCTCTTCTTGATCTCGTTCAGATTACCCTGAACAACTGCCTTTGAACGTGAAAGGATGGTGATGTCTGTACAGAACTCCTCAACAACCTCCATCTGGTGGCTGGACATTATGATGTATTTTCCTGCCTCAATCTGCTCACGAACTACGTTCTTTAAAATATCTGTATTTACAGGGTCGAGACCTGAGAAAGGCTCATCAAGAACGATAAGATCAGGATCTGAAAGCATAGCGATCAGGAACTGAATCTTCTGCTGATTACCCTTTGAAAGCTGATCAGGGCTCTG
>DOVL01000048.1 GCA_003520105.1 Lachnospiraceae bacterium
GATCTCGGGGTTGACAAGGTGGATGGGATTCTGCTTGATCTGGGAGTTTCATCTTATCAGTTTGACAACGCCGAGAGAGGTTTTTCCTACAGGAACGATGCACCGCTCGATATGAGAATGGACAGAGACACAGGAATCACCGCAGCGGATGTTGTGAATGATTACAGTGAAGAAGAACTGACAAGGATCATCAGAGAATACGGTGAGGAACCATTTGCCGGAAGGATAGCCAGAGAAATTGTAAGAGCCAGAGAACAGGGCAGGATAGAAACCACATTCCAGTTAAACGACATCATTAAGGATGCGCTTCCTGCAAAGGTCAAAAATAAAAAAGGACATCCTGCAAAACAGACATATCAGGCAATCAGGATAGAACTTAATCATGAACTCGAGGTGCTTTCCGGAGCACTGGACAAGATGATAGACCTCCTTCTTCCGGGAGGAAGGTTATGTATAATAACCTTTCATTCATTGGAAGACAGGATGGTTAAGAATAAATTCAGAGAAGCAATGAACCCGTGCATATGCCCGCCGGATTTTCCGGTTTGTGTATGCGGAAGAAAGAGCAAAGGGAAGGTAGTAACCAGGAAACCAATCGTAGCAAGAGACAGTGAGCTGGAGGAAAACAGCAGAGCTAAAAGCGCGAAGCTCAGAGTATTTGAAAGAATGTAGAGGGGAGAAAAAGATGGAGCAGAAGAGATATATGAGAGAGGTATATTACGTAGATGGAAGTACCGTTAGAAAGAAATATGTTTATGAAAATGCTGCTCCGGAGCTTGCACCAAGAGTAAGACCTGCACAGCGTCCACAGGGTGAACCTGTAAGGACACCACAGAGAAGACCTGATACACAGCAGAAGAAGGCCAGAAAGACAGCTGCTGTAGAACAGCCTGTAACATACAGAGTATCAGCTATCAAGGCAAGAAAATCACTCGCATTTGATTTTAAATATACTCTTTTCCTTGCATTTGCAATGGTAATTATGATATTTTCATGTGCAAACATGATCATGATGGAGAGTAAGATTGACAGCAAGAAGAATGAGATATCAAGTCTTCAGTCTGAGATCAGAGATATGAAGGCAGATAATGAAGCTTTCGAAAACAGCCTGTCGGATTCTTATACACTTGAAGAGATATACAATATTGCTGTAAACGAGCTTGGAATGGTTTATTCTGAGAAAGGTCAGATAGTTTATTACGATACTGCAAATGAAGACTACGTGAACCAGTATCAGGACGTTCCGAGTGCTGATTAGGAGGCGCTGCATAAATGAGCAGAGGGACAGGTGGTCCGACCGGGACAAGCAATCATACTAAAGAAAATAAACGAAGAAGAAAGGTGTTCCTCAGGTATATGAGGAAACACCTTCTTGTCGTTATGGGAATTATTACAATAAGCCTCGGAGTCATCATAGGAAGACTCATTCAACTCAATGTTAAGAAAGGTAAGGAGTACGAAAGCAGAGTACTCAGCCAGCGAAATTATACCAGTACGGCCGTGCCTTACCGCCGTGGTGATATAGTCGACAGGAACGGAACCGTGCTTGCCATGAGCAGTAAGGTTTACAATCTTATCGTCGAGCCGAAAAACATCCTCAGAAACGACAAAAAGAAGCAGGCGACAATATCTGCTATACTTAAATATTTCAATATTTCCGAAGAAGAACTCATGAAATATTTTGAGGACAAAGAATCCTTCTACGAGGTTGTATTAAAGGATCTGACCTACGAACAGATGAAGGCTTTTACGGATTATACCAAGACCGAAGAAGGCGCTGATGTAGTTGGTGTATGGTTTGAGGAGGGCTTCAACAGAGTATATCCTAACGGTGTGCTCGGATGTCATATGCTCGGCTTCGTTGTAAGCGGTAATGTCGGACTCGGCGGCATCGAGGGTGAATACAATGATTACCTGAATGGTGAAGACGGACGTACCTACGTTTATATTACCGATGATTACAGCACTCAGAAAACAACAGAGCCTGCGACAAACGGAAATACGGTCGTAACAACCATTGATGCAGAGATTCAGACCATAGTTCAGCAGAACTGCGAAGAATATATGGAGAAGACAGGCGCGGAGAATATATCCATTCTGGTTATGGATCCGAAGACCTGCGAGATACTTGCATTATATAATTCTCATCAGTATGATCCGAATGAAGCTTATGATACAAAATACCTTAAATATCAGTTCCCTAAACTGACTGATGCTGAGTTTGAGCAGAAGGTTAAGAGCATGTCGGATGAAGAGAAGGTTCAGAGACTTAATACTCTGTGGAGAAGCTTTGTTATAAGTGACTGCTTCGAGCCGGGATCTACATACAAGGTATTCACCATTGCGGGAGCGCTTGAGGATAATGTGATTGATGCTTCGGAAACCTTCTACTGCGACGGACATCAGTTTGTAGCGGATTATGATATCAACTGCTGGAACACCGGCGGACATGGTACACAGACTGTTTCACAGGCACTCGAGAATTCATGTAACGACTGCCTCATGCAGATTGCGGAAAGAGAAGGCGTGGAGACCTTCGATAAGTATCAGGTGCTTTTCGGATTCGGACAGAGAACAAATGTTGATCTTCCGGGTGAACAGAGCGAAAGTGCTCTTGCATCACTTGTATATCATAAGGAAAATCTTAATCCGGTTGAGCTTGCAACATCTTCTTTTGGACAGGGCGTTACAGTAACCATGATACAGCTTGGAACAGCCTTCTGTTCTGCTATCAACGGTGGATATTATTATCAGCCACATATAGTAAGCAGAATAGTTGATGAGAACGGTAACCTTGTTAAGAGCTTTGATAATATTCTTGTTAAGAGAACAATATCCGAAAGCACATCAAGAACGCTGCGTGAAGTCCTGTATAAGGCCGTAACCGATGGTACCGGAACTCTTGCGGGAGTTGACGGATATTCTATCGGTGGTAAGACAGGAACGGCTGAGAAGCTTCCTAGAGGTACTGATAAATATGTGCTTTCATTCATAGGATTTGCACCGGCGGAGGATCCTCAGGTTGTTATATACTGCGTTGTTGATGAGCCTCATGTAGAGGCTCAGGCATACAGTGGTGCAGGTGCGGTAATGTTCAATATGATAGCGGAAGACCTCTTCCCATACATGAACATTTATAAAACAGGCGATGATTATGTTCCGGATTTTGATAAAACAGAAACAGCCACTCCAATCTATAACGGTGATATTCCGGAAAATGATGTAGCAGGCGGCGGAGTAAATCAATACGATACGATCGGTGAAACATCAACCACTGACGTCGGCGGAGATGATGAAGAAGCTGACGACACCGGTGATGAGACAGAAGCTGCTACAGAAGATGATTCAGGTGATGACACCGGTGGCGACAGCGGTGAATCGGATGATGATTCGGATGGAGATTCGGAAGATTCCGAAGTAGAAGACTAACAAAAACTTGACAGTGGGTGTATTATATATAGCATCGAATAGGTATGCGGAGGAATAAGAGATGCAAGGCATGTTATTTGCAGTAAAAGGAATGGATATAAAGAAGGATATAGCAGCACCGGTGCTGGTGGCATTTGTGATATGCGTTATTCTTTGTAAGATCATGATCCCTATGCTGCACAAGATGAAATTCGGACAGTACATCAGAGAAGAAGGACCTGAAGCACATAAGAAGAAGGCCGGAACACCGACCATGGGAGGAATAATGATCCTCATATCTTTTGCGGCAGTATCGGGATTCTTCGCAACAAGATACAGCGAGATCATACCGGTCCTTATAGCTGCTGTTGGTTTCGGACTTGTAGGTTTTCTGGATGATTTCATCAAGATTGGTTTAAAGAGATCTGAAGGGCTGACACCTCTTCAGAAGATGCTCGGACAGATTCTTGTAACCGGCGGACTTGCCTTCTATATGGGCTGGAAATACGATAATATTACAGTCATAAGAATTCCTTTTACAGACTCAACGCTTGACCTTGGATGGTTCTATTATGTACTCCTCTTTGTGATGGTTATCGGAACAGAGAACGGCTCAAACTTTACTGACGGACTTGATGGACTTGCATCATCAGTTACATCGGTTATAGCTGTATTTTTCATAATAGCAGGTGTTATGTACGGTTCGGCGGGGGTTGCATCAACCTCTTCTGCAATGCTGGGTGCACTGCTTGGCTTCCTTGTATTTAACTGCCATCCTGCCAAGGTTTTCATGGGCGACACGGGTTCGCTTATGCTTGGAGGATATACTGCGGCAGCGGCACTGGTTCTGCGTCAGCCTCTTATAATTATCATTATTGCATTTATCTATCTGATAGAGGTTGTGTCAGTTATCATCCAGGTGCTTGTTTTCAAGGCAACGCACGGCCAGAGGAGATACTTCAGAATGGCACCTATTCATCACCATTTTGAGCTTGGCGGCTGGGAAGAAACTAAGGTTGTAACGATGTTCACCATAGTTACCATGCTGCTTATGATGGTTGCACTTATAGCGCTGTAAGATACACTGTTAGTAAATGTTTTGGATCGTATCGGAGGAAAGAAGAAAATGAAGAACAAGAAGGTTATAGTAGCCGGAGCAGGAAAGAGCGGCGTGAGTTCAGCAGGACTCCTTCTCAGAAACGGAGCAAATGTCATCCTTTTCGACCAGAAGAAGGATCTCAATGTGACCGGACTCCTGGAAGGCTTTTCAGATAATCCTAATATAAGGATAGTACTTGGCGAGCTTTCGGAAGAGGATATGAAGGATGCTTCCATAATGGTTATCAGCCCGGGAATTCCTGTTGACAGTCAGTTTGTTATTGATGTAAAGAATCACGGTATTCCTGTATGGAGCGAGATCGAGCTTGCTTATTATTTCAGCAAAGGCAAGATTGCAGCTATTACAGGCACAAACGGCAAGACAACCACAACAACTCTTGTAGGTGAGATTTGCAAGGCATTTACGGATAACACTATTGTTGTCGGAAATATAGGTATTCCATACACTAAGTTCGCTGATTCAACAGATGATGAAACCATTGTTGTTGCAGAGATAAGCAGCTTCCAGCTTGAAACCATTCATGACTTCAGACCGAATGTTTCAGCAATACTTAACCTTACACCTGATCACCTGAACAGGCATTATACCTTTGATAATTACGCGAGAGCAAAATTTGATATAACAAAAAATCAGACTGAAGATGATATCTGCGTATTGAACTTTGATGATCCTGAAACTGTTAAGAGACGCGACTGGGTTGAAAAAGCAAGAGTTATATATTTCAGCCGTAAGGAGGTTCTTGACGAGGGCGCTTACGTTAAGGATGATGCAATATATGTAAAATACAGTCCGGATCGTTATGAAGAGAAGATAATCGATCTTAAGGATATAAAGATCCTTGGAGTTCATAATGTTGAAAATGTACTTGCTGCAGCGGCTATCACATATTTCATGGATATTCCGGCAGATGTGATCGGCAAGGTCATCGCTTCCTTCATGGGAGTTGAGCACAGGATAGAGTTCGTAAGAACGATCGGCGGAGTTACTTACTATAATGATTCCAAGGGAACCAATCCTGATGCAGCTATCAAGGCTATACAGGCAATGAAGTCAACAACACTTCTTATTGCCGGTGGATATGATAAGAAAAATGAGTATGATGAGTGGGTTAATGAGTTTGCACAGAAGGTAAGATATCTTGTTCTTATCGGTGAGACTGCCGAGGCAATCGCAAAGTGTGCAAAGAATCATGGATTTAACAATATCGTATTTATGGATACACTCAGGGATGCGGTAATGTTCTGTAACGAGCATGCAATGCCTGAGGACAGCGTACTTCTTTCTCCTGCCTGTGCAAGCTGGGATATGTTTAAGAGTTATGAGGAGAGAGGAAAGCTCTTCAAGCAGTACGTAAATGAGATTGAGGATCCGGCCATGCCTGAGGCGTAAGAACGGGTCTTGGAAAATAAGAAGATAAGAGGTTAGACAGATGGCACGAAGGAAGAGAAAAACTTCATTTTTCATGGCCGGAACATATTTCGATTATCCGGCTTTGTTTCTCGTGCTCTTTCTCGTTATGTTCGGCCTCATAATGGTATACAGCTCAAGTTCATATATGGCTCGAATCATGACGGATGATGCTGCATACTATTTCAAGAGACAGGGTATTATCGCCCTGCTCGGAGTCTTTGCAATGGTAATGATGTCTTTCGTCAGATATCAGAAGATCCGCAGATTCACGATGCTTATCGCAGGAGCTTCATTTATGCTTCTCATGCTGGTTCATTTCATCGGAAATGAGAGTAACGGATCTACAAGATGGCTCAGTATTGGCGGCTTTACATTCCAGCCTTCTGAGGTTGCAAAGCTTGCAATAATAATATATATGGCACACGCATGTACTACGCAGAGCAGGGCGCTTAACAGCATGGTGGAGACGTTCGTTTTGTTTATCCCACCAATCCTCCTCATTATACCAATTGCTATTGAGAACCTCAGTTCTGCGATTATATGCGGTGTCATAATGGTTGGTATATGGTTTGTTGCGACACCGAAGGTCAGATATATCGTTATCATCGGAATCATCGGTGCGATAGGTGTTGTTATTTTCGTTTTGAAGGCCGGTTATCGAAGTGACCGTATCGATGCGTGGTTTCATCCTGAAACATCGGAGAACGGTTATCAGA
>DOVL01000224.1 GCA_003520105.1 Lachnospiraceae bacterium
GGCTTCATCTGGGCTTGCAAAAACTACGATGGCGATGTAATGAGCGATATGCTTTCATCTGCCTTCGGTTCACTTGCAATGATGACCTCCGTACTTGTTTCACCGAGTGGAGTTTATGAATATGAAGCTGCTCACGGAACAGTTCAGAGACATTATTATAAGCATCTCGCAGGAGAGGAGACCTCAACCAATCCTGTTGCAACGATCTTCGCATGGACAGGCGCTCTTCGTAAGAGAGGCGAGCTGGACGGAACCCCTCTTCTTTCAGCTTTCGCTGATAAGCTTGAGAAGGCTACCATCGACACCATCGAGGGCGGTCAGATGACGAAGGACCTTGCGCTCATCACTGAGCTTGAGGATGTTACGGTTCTTAATACAGAAAACTTCATCAAGGCTATTCGTGCAACACTTGAGGCAATGTAAGAATTAAGTGAATATCTGGGAGACTCTCGGTATCGCCGAAACGGCGGACCAGGAAGAGATCAAAAATGCATATAGATCAAAGCTTTTGGTGACCAATCCCGAGGATGATCCGGAGGGGTTCAAGATACTCAGAGCTGCATATGAAGAGGCGGTGAAAGCGGCCTCTTCTTTTGGTGTATCCGGAGGAAGGAAAGGCGCAGGAGGCTCGGCTGAAAACGATGATGAGGAAGGCAATGAGACGTCGGACGAAAGCGTAGAAGACGCAGAATTATCCGAGGAACGTTTTCTGGATCCGCAGACCGGAAGTGATTTTAAGAAATGTATAGCGAAAATATACGGCGAGTTTTATAAACGTATTGATTCTGCAGAATGGAACAGACTTGTCGAAACGGACTTTGCAACAAGTCTTGATACCTCTGAAGAGGCTATGAATATCGTTCTTTCGTTCTTTATGGGTCACATCTATCTGCCGCAACACATCTTCAGAATACTTGTAGACGCCTTCGGTATCGAGATAAGAAGGAAGGAACTTTCCCAGAGGTTCCCAAAGGACTATATTGACTATTTTATAAATAATGCAATCTATCCGGATGTTCTGGACTACAGATTCTTCTCGGGTCCGGAGAATGCGGATTATGATGGATATATATCGAGATATGCCGATCTTGACCAGGCTATCAAGGCAGGAAATACAGATATTCAGGATGAGCTGATCGAAGAGCTTGGCGGCTCGGAAATCAAGAATCCGGCACTGTCCATAGCTGTCTGCAGAAACCTCGTGCAGAAGAAGAGATATGACGAGGCACTTGACAGGATCAGAGAGCTTGATGAAAAGTACCCGGATCATAGGGATATAATCCTGTGCATGGGCGATATCTATATGGCCATGGATCGCTTTGGCGAGGCAGGAGAAAGCTTTGACAGGCTGCTTTCTCTTGAACCGGAGAATCTGGCTGCAAGGATAAGAAAGTCGGAACTGTATATCAAGGAAGAGAAGTTCGAGGCTGCCAAGGATGATCTGATGAAACTGGCTCATGACAGACCTTATGATAATTATATCAGAGGACTGATCCAGAAATGCAATAGTCTCATAATAGAGACGAATCTGAAAAAAATAGAAGAGCTTTCGAGTGAGATGGATGATCACGAGAATGGAGAAACGGATAATAAAGATTCTGATAATAATGATGGACTGATAAATAGTGAAGAGGTCCGGAATGCATCGGAATCTGATAAAGAGAGACAGATCCACCGCCTCAAGATTGATACCTCATGGGCGTATTATCAATCATTTGCGCCAAGGGAGGCGGTTAAGCTTCTTGAGAGCATGGAGCCTTTCCCTGATGAAGTGATCGAGTATAATAATCTTCTGGGAAGATCTTATCTTCTGGTGGACGAAAATTTAAAAGCAAGAAAATGCTTCCTTATCTGGATGGATCAACTTGAAAATGCAACTGAAAAGGATGAGAAGCAGCAGAGAAGAAAACCTTATGTAAACTACCTGCTGGGAGCAACATATTTTAACGAGAAGGACTATCAGACAGCAGAGGGATATATAGACAATGCTCTTCGCACGGAGCATGAAGAGATAATCGTTTCTTATGAAATGAAGTGCGAGATACTCTATGAGACCGGAAGGTACAGCGAATGTCTGACGGAATGTGAGCAGGTACTCGCGAGGAAAGAGAATTTTGTTGCCCAGTTATACATTGCGAAAACCTTATTCAGACTGGGCAATTATCAGATGGCACTGGATGAAGTGGCGAAGGTGAAGAGCATCTTCCCTTATTCGGTGGTATCTTACAAGCTGGAAATGGATATTTTCCTGACGGTTGATCAGTATGACGATGTGCTCAGGGTGGCAGAGACATATAGAAAGATCAAGCCTGACAGCGCCTGCTGCAGCATGATGGAGAGTGAAGTCTACATGAACCGTGATAAGGATTATGAGAAGGCTCTCGGAATTCTGAGTGCTATCAATCCTGATGATGACGGATGTGATATCGAGGATCTGGGCGAGTATTTCTTTGTGCTTGCACGCTGCCTTGAGGAAGGCGGACAGCTGGAGAAAGCGGAGGAATGCTTTAAGAAGGTACTTTCCCATAACGAAAGAGATATCGAATCGCACCGCGCTCTGGGACGTATCGCACGAAAGAGACTGAAATTCAACGAAGCAATAGATGAATACACAAAACAGATAGAACTGGCGCCGAAGGATACCGATTATATCTTCCGTGCGATAACATACAAGATACTAGGTAAATACAGCGAGGCGGAGAAAGATTATGAAACCGTTATGCAGTTTACTGATCCTGCACCGTATATTTACACGCTCGCAGCCGAGAATCAGCTGATGCTGAATAATTATAAAGAAGCCGTTGAGCTCTTTATCAAAGGACGCGACGGAGCCGAAAATGATATGGATAAGCTTCGTGCGTGGAAGGGACTTGCTGCTGCATATGGTCTGAATGAGGAATATGACAAGGCCTTTCATGAATATGAGGAGCTGGTGAAAGACAGAGGATATATAGCGGATATTGTATTTCCTTATGAAGAGCTGCTTTCGGCGAGAGGAAGATTCAGCGAGGCGGAGGCACTTGTCAGCAGGCTTCTGTACGGAAGTCAGAAGGTGGACGAGAAGGTCTTCACGAGACTTTGCAGGATGAAATGCAGAGCTGGCGATATTAAGGGCGCCGAAGCCATATATAAGAGAGCCGGCGATGAAGGAATAAAGCTGAGAGCACTTGCATTTTATCTGGGACACGCTTATCTTAGTATAAAGGACTATGCCAAGGCAGAGAAATTCTTCCTTCAGGGCATGGAGGGTTCGGAATATACCGCTTACAGTGAACTTGCCGAGGCTGCGGCAGGGCAGTTCGGAGGCAAGACCAGATTTAAGAGATACAAAGAGCTGTTTGAAAAATACAGGGAAATAAATGATAAGAATACCGAGACTCTGGTGGACGCCGCGCGTATAGCCAGGGTTGAGAAGAATTATACGGAAGCGGAGGAACTTCTCCTTGAGGCACTGAGACAGCCGAGATGCAAGCACTGCACCCAGTCCTGCTGTGGTGAGGCTTATAAGGAACTTGTGAAGGTTTATCTCGGGATGAAGCAGAAGGACAAGGCCAAGGAAGCTCTGAAGCAGGCAAGAAGATATATGTTCTATGATTTCTGGCTTGAGGAAACGGCGAAGGAGCTGGGAGTTAACTGATAAAGAGGTTGGATCGATCCTGACATGGGACATAGTCAGAGACAACGATCCGTTGATTGGATAAAACAGGAGGATGAATTATGTCATATTTAAGTCCGGGAGAGGCTGCAAGAGAAATACACAGATTGGCAAAGCTCTGTACAGATAATAATAAGATAGATCCTGAGCTCTATGATGTTTATCATGTAAAGAAGGGACTCAGAGAGGCAAACGGTAAGGGAGTTCTTACCGGACTTACCGAGATTTCGACCATTCACGGTTCGAGGGAGATTGATGGCAAGATTGTGCCGATCGAGGGCGAGCTGTATTATCGTGGAATCGACATCAATAAGCTTGTGGACGGCTTCACTAGTGAAAATCGTTTCGGTTTTGAAGAAACGATATACCTTCTCATCTTCGGCAAGCTTCCGAACGAGGAGGAGCTTGATGAGTTTAACCATCTGCTCGCATATAACAGAAACCTTCCGGATGAGTTTGTTCCGGATGTAATACTAAAGTCGCCGAACAAGGACATCATGAATGCCATGGCGCGCAGTATTCTGACACTTAATTCCTATGATAATCATTCCGATGATCTGTCGATTCCGAACGTGCTGCGTCAGAGCATCTGGCTCATCGCGACACTTCCGATGATAGGGGTTTATTCATATCTTGCCTACAGACATTATATAATAGGCAGAGGTCTCTACATCCACAATCCGAAGCCGGAATATTCGACAGCAGAGAATCTTCTCAGGATCATGCGCCAGAACAAGAGCTTTACACCTCTTGAGGCTAAAATACTTGATATCGCACTTGTGCTTCATGCTGAGCACGGCGGCGGAAACAATTCGACCTTTACAACTCATGTTGTAACTTCTTCGGGAACTGATACATATTCTTCGGTTGCTGCTTC
>DOVL01000313.1 GCA_003520105.1 Lachnospiraceae bacterium
GGATCATCTCGTTCATTCCGAGGATTGCATTGATAGGAGTCCTTATCTCGTGGCTCATATCCGCCAGGAAATCACTCTTGGCTTTATTTGCGCTGTCAGCGGCCGATTTCTCGAGCTTCAGGACCTTCGCCTCGTAGTCCTTCTTTCTCTCGCTCTCCTTCATCTCTTCCATTCTGAGATAGTTTTTACGCTCACTTCTGTAGCCCAGGAGATAGAAGGTTGAAATAAGGATAAATACGATTATCGCAATTATGATGGTTACGAAGAGAAGCATCATCGGAGCACTGTAAAGCTCTGAATTCTTAGTGATAACGACCAGATACCACTGATCCATGACTTCATCAACAAATACAGTACATTTTTTCCCGTCTATATTCGTTGTAAAGTGACCCTTGCCGACCTTTACAACCTTCTGGAAGAGATCATGCTGTTCCTCCAGATCATTATAATTCTTTCCGTTCTCTCTCCTGTCATGGTGAGCGATCACCATTCCGTCCTTGTTTACAACATAGCCGTAGCCATAACCATTGATCTGGATGTCCTCAACGATCTCCTGAACGCCGTTAAGTGTAAGATCAAGGGCAAGTGCGTTCTTGTTATCAGACAAAGCCTTACCGACCGATATGATCACATTGCCGGTCTGTGCATCTACATACGGAGGTACTATAACAACTTCTCCCTTATGGGCAACGATAAATTTATACCAGTCCCTGGTCTTCGGATCATAGTCTGCCGGTGGAGCCCAGCCAACACCGTCGACATATACGTCGTTGACAACTCCGTAGATTCCCGTGTAGCTCTCGTCAAACTGTTCCTCGGTACCGGATGACTCTCTGGTAATATATTCGATGATTTCTTCACTGGATGCACCGTTTGACGCCATATGGTCAACTGTATCGGCAGCAACCCAGAGAACACTCTTGGCCGTATCAAGGTAATTCTCAAGATCAGCAGTAATCGCTGAAGTCTTGTCATCGCCCAGCTCCTGAACAGATGAAAACGCTGTTCTAAATACGACTCGCGCACTAAAAACAACCATAAGTGTCATTAGCACAAAGGTTGCCGAAAGTATTAGTATCAGATTTTTTCTGCTTCTCATCATAGCTTTTTCCCCAACATTTTCCGACGTCATACAACCGTCTAAAGAAAACTATCACCCATTTATACAGTATACTGATATAAAGTATTCATTTCAATATCTTTTACTGTAAATATCAGATAAAATCTGTTATTATGTATTTTGGGATGTGATGCACTTAACCATGCAGCTCCTCAATACTGTATGAAAGGAAAACATCCGGCAAAGCTTTGGCCGGATCAGATGATAGATTATGGCTGATTTAATAGCCCTCGTCGATGACGATCCGTTAAATCTGAAAATAGCTCAGAATATACTTAAGAAAAATGGTCTGGAGGTTGTCGCCATGAATTCCGGCGCACAGCTTCTTGATTTCCTGCGCAAGGATACGCCTGACCTTATACTGCTTGATATCATGATGCCTGATATGGACGGCTTCGAAACACTCAGGCAGATACGCCAGCTGGAAAATGAACTTGATATGGATGATATTCCTGTCATCTTCCTCACCTCGGATGAGGGGAACAGTACCGAAACACGCGGCTTCGAACTCGGAATCTCAGACTATATCAGAAAGCCTTTCCAGCCAGCGGTTCTTATCAAAAGAATCACAAATGTCCTTAAAAGGCAGGCTATCATCCACAGATATCAGGAAGAAGCTACAACCGATACTTTGACAGGTCTTCTGAACAAAGGCGCTACAAATAACAAGCTTGAGATGCTCACGAAGAGGAAGCCTGGCTGTCTCATGATGATAGACCTCGACGCCTTCAAGCTTATCAATGATATTTACGGCCATAACGCCGGTGACAAGATACTTATAAGCTTCTCGATACTGCTGAAGGGCTTTCTCGGTCCTGATGATATCATAGGAAGAATGGGTGGCGATGAATTTACTGCATTTTCTATTGCAATAAAAACCGAAGAGGATCTGAAGGAATTCTCCGACAATCTCAATACCACTCTCATTCTCGACGCCAAGAGGATACTCGGTGAAGATATGGATATTCCTCTCGGTGCCTCGATCGGAGCAATCTTCCTTGACGGCAAGGGCATGGAATATGCCGATGCTCTCAAGTTTGCTGACAAAGCCCTCTATAGTGTAAAGAATAACGGTAAGCATGGTTACAGTCTGTATACCGGAGATGATGAGGAAGAAAAGGACGTTCTGAACATGAGAACCCTCTCAATGATCCTTTCCGAGAGAAATATGTCATCAAACGCTCTTAAGCTGGACAGTACGTCTTTCGTGGGTGTGTACCGTTTTGTTATGCGTTACGTTATGCAGTACCACAGAAATGCCTGCAAGCTGCTTATCACACTCCATCCTTCGGAGGGGCTCTCCGGAGAGGACACAGATGAATACTATGAACAGTTCGGTAAGCATGTGGAAGAAATGCTCCGCAGAAGCGACCTGATCATGCAGGTCAGAAAAAATGTGTATTTTGTCCTGCTCACCGATATCAAGGCCGGTGCCGACGAACAGGTTGCCGGAAATATAATCAGAAACTGGCGTTCAAAGAACGGTGACGTTCTGCAGATATTCTATGAGACCGATTTCCTTGAATCAGAGAAGATCTATACCGGCAGCGACAAGAAGCTCTGGGTTGCGATAGTTGATGATGACGAGATGAATCGTAAGCTTGCTGACAGAATTCTTTCCAAGAACGATATAGTAGTCACAAAGCTTGCTTCGGGCGAGGAACTGATAAACTTCCTCAATGACCATCGTCCTGATCTCATCCTTCTCGACGTAAATATGCCGGGTATGGACGGTTTTGAAACGCTCGATATACTTCGCTCCAAGGAGACTGAGATTGCTGATATTCCGGTTGTATTTCTTACTGCGGAGAATGATATTGATACAGAAAAGAAGGCTCTCGAACTGGGTGCCAAGGACTTCATCAAGAAGCCATTCATCCCTGAGATCCTTACCCTCAGAGTTAAGCAGATAGCCGAGTTGCTTCGACTTCAGAAGCGTCTCGAGGAAGAGGTTTCCAAGAAGACCAAAGAGAACGAGGAGTTGTTCCTCGATGTCGTAAGTTCTCTTGCCGGAGCCATCGACGCCAAGGATACCTATACAAACGGTCACTCCTCACGAGTTGCCGAGTATTCAAAGGAAATTGCCAGAAGATTCGGCTACAATATGAAGGAGCAGAGTGACATCTACATCATGGGACTTCTCCATGACGTTGGTAAGATTGGTGTTCCCGATTCGATCATCAACAAGCCGGGCAAACTTACGGACGAGGAATTCGAATCCATCAAGACTCACCCTGTTATCGGCTCACAGATACTGAAAAATATAAAGAAGATGCCTAAGCTCTCAACAGGAGCACGCTGGCATCATGAGAAATACGATGGAACCGGTTATCCTGACGGACTTGCCGGAGAAGAGATTCCTGAAGAAGCTCGTATCATTGCCGTTGCAGATGCATATGATGCTATGTCCAGCAAGCGAAGCTACCGTAACATCATGTCTCAGGAAAGGATCCGCAACGAAATACTCCGCGGTTCCGGAACTCAGTTTGATCCACGCTTCGCCGAGATCATGATCAGAATGATCGATGAAGATACGGAGTATGTTATGAGGGAAGGCGGAAAGGAATAGAAAAAAATACCGGCATTTGCAAGTAAACTTGCATGCCGGTATTTTTTTCTGTATTCGCAATAATGCACTATCTCTTTGAGAACTGTGGTGCACGACGTGCTCCCTTGAGACCGTATTTCTTTCTCTC
>DOVL01000034.1 GCA_003520105.1 Lachnospiraceae bacterium
CCTGAGAACTCCATCAGAACTCCGCCGTCCGGCGATGGTGTGATGAAGCTGTCATGCTTCTCAGCGGTTACACCTGTAAGTGGCTGGAACCAATGTGTAAAATGTGTTGCTCCATGCTCAAGTGCCCAGTCTCTCATTTCAACTGCAACTGCCTCTGCAACTTCATCGTCCAGTTTTACATTCTCATCGATGGTTTTCCTGAGAGAGTTATAAACTTTGTCTGAAAGTCTTGCTCTCATTACCCTGTCATCAAATACAAGTGATCCGAAAAGTTCAGGTACATTTTGTTTTTCCATAATATCCACTCTCCTGTTCTTTTTTGTCTAAAACGCAAAAATGGCGCCTCAGAGCCTTTAGCTCTAAGACGCCTTTGTCTTTACAGTTACGGATTCTATACCAACTTTTTTTATTTGTCAATACATTTTTTCAGAATTTTTTTAACCAAAAGGGAAATACCACTTTAAGTTTTATGACTTGCCCTTTGCTTTCGGCTGATTCGCTGAGTTACCGGCCTTAGGCGCTGTCTGCTTCTTAGGAGCAGTCTTAGCTGCAGCAGCCTGTTTCTGCTCAAGAGCCTTATCTCTCTGTTTATTATGAATCCTTACGAACTCAGCCTTGTTCTTCTTCAGTTCCTCAAGTATCTGCTTCGGAGAAGCGCTGCTTGAAATATTTGAACTGATATTCTTAACCGCATCCTCAAGCATCTTATTACCCTTTTCGGTACGAAGTCTGCGGGTAATATGAGGTACCGGCTTACGAACATCTTCAAGGATCTTATATTCCATAACTATTGTGTCATGAACAGTAATATCAGCATTCGGCTTAGCTGCGCGCATGATCAGATTCTTTCTGTTCTTCTGGAAATCATCGAATTCCTTACTGTTGTCCTTCTGCTCGGTTCTTATCCTGTTATGCATGGTTGAAACGAAATCCCATCTGACGATGTCCTTGATACAGGCCTTCTTCTCCTTATCAGTCATCCTAAGGCCGAGCTCATCAGCTCTCTTCAGCTTGTTCTGGGCATCAAAAGCCTTATCCTGAATCCCCTTAAGTCTGAGTGTATCTTCAACCGAAAGTTTGGTCTCCTGATCAAGCTTCTGCATTACATCAGAATAGAGTTTTTCGTCCTTTTTCACAAAGTTTATAAGCTTTGAAAGCATCTCGGTCTGCATGCCGTAATTATCACTGTCCATCAGATCCTCTTTGATGCAATCATGATTTATCTCTTTAATACCGGTAGCAATAAGCTCTGTTAGATCCTTGCTGTCACCGGTTTTATATTTCTCAAATGCCTGCTTTGCAAAATCCTTTGCAGGAACAAGTGTTGCACCCAGGAAATAATCTGCCATGCCTGCTCTCGGAGTGCTTATACCCATATCAAGAGTATACATGGTCCTCGCCTGACGAAGCTTCAGTTCCTTGGTTGATTCAGGACTCTTTGTATTGAATCTGTTGTCAAGCCATTCTTTCGAAATATAGTTTGTATCATACATTTTTGCAAAAGTGATAACTGCAAAATCATCACTTGTTATACCATCAACCTGAACAGGTTTAAATGTATTGATAAATGAATCCTTATCATACATCTTGTTTGCTTTTGCAGTATGCTCCGGTGTATATGCAGGATTCTTGCCGCAGAAATTCAGCAGCTGCCATACACCACCGTTATATGGTCTGCCCTGTCTGTATCTGATATCAGCTTTCCATACGACATCATGTCCGGCAGCCTTGACAGCTTCGATTTCTTCCCTGTAGTTCTCGCGATCCTTCTTACCGTTTCTCAGCCTCTTGGCAAAAAGTCTTGCCTCATCAGCGAGACCGATAGCTGCCTTATATCGCTTAACACCCATCTTGGTATTAGGCTCCCATTTCTTAAGCTTCTCATTGATCCTGTCTTCGATCTCTTTTCTCAGCTCTTTGGTAGCATTCTCAGGAACAGGGTTTTCTTTACGAAGCTTTCTCGCATATTCCTGAAGCTTTTTCTCTCTGTAAAACTTAGCATTATCTTCGATCCTGTCGAAAACCTCTGCGTATTTATCCCATTCAAAGATTCCCTTATCTCTGTTATCCTTAAGAACTGTAAGAGCATTAACAACCTCCCCCTTAAGAAGCCCCATTTCCTCAGTATCGGTATGACTTCCTATTGAGTGCTGCGTAGAAAGAGACTGCATATAGTCTTCAAGAGACTTGATCATTTCCTGACGGAAACGTTCATCAGCAGAAAGAGTAACTACACTTACATCATTCTTTGATATTCTTTTGTAATTGTCCTCAAACTTTGTTATCTGTTTATAAACATGATCATATTCAACCTTTTTCTGCTTAAGCTCAGGTGGCAGCATATGCTTCTTATACTCAGAATATATAGGCCTAAGTGTTCCGATCATTCTCCTCCTGTCAGCCGCAGTATCGATATATGAATTATTAAAATCATCATATATCCTCTTAACCTGATCGTACATACCCGGACGTTTCTGATCAATATCGTCCTTATAGGTTGTGAGGTATTTCATCATAAAATCAACATCATGAAAAAGCTGAAAATCCTCAGGTGACCATCCATGCTCAAGTGCCTGAATCTCGCGGTTAATCTGATTACCGCGCATTTCACCATATCTCTCACCCTTCCAGTCCATTGTAAGGCCTGTTTCAGTCTTGGCAAAAGGCTCGATGGAAAGAGTTTCCTCATTGACAGGGATTGCTCTTAGCTGTTCAAAATAAACCTTCTGTCTCTTAAGATGCTCAAGAGTTTTTATCTTATATTCCTTCTCAAGTTTTTCATCAACAAGACCTGCCTTCTTCGCCTTGAGGAAAGGAATCTTAACAGTCTCATCATACTGCTGTCTGTCCTCAAACTGCTCAAGGAACGGATACTTTGCCATGAACTCCTCGTATTTCTGCTCATCTCTCTGCAGATTAAGGGGTTCGCCCTGTTTTGCGACATTAAAGTTAGGAAGCGGATAATCATTAAAGGTACCTGACTTATATGTCAGTGCACTTTCATCCGCCTCAAGCATAAGCTCCAGATCTCCGTTAAGTCCTGCTTCTACATGACGTCTGAACGCTTTCTTCATACGTTTAATGTAGGAATTGTCCGGACGATTGTCATTCGCTATATCTCTGTCAATAGCATCAAAAAAGTCTTTTGCAGCCACAGATAATGCCTGAACATCTGCTTCCGGAAGCTGAACGTCATCATATTTCTCCTTAGAGTTTTGGGCGAGTCCCACCATAGTAAGTCCCGCAGCCTGAACTTCGTCAGCATTGTCAAACAGATCCCTTATCGTCATGATAGGATTTATGGAATTAAAGAACATTTTCTTGTTTACTATGCCGCCAAACTTGAAGCCTGCAGGTTGGGCAGCCTGCGGTTCACCGTTTACAGGCACGTTGTTGACCGCATTAACCTGCGGTTCACCGTTTACAGGCACATTGTTAACCGCATTAACCTGCGGCTCACCGTCTACAGGTGCGTCATTAACGACATCCTTGTTTACAGCATTATTAACTATATTTACCTCCGGCTCGCCCGGCGCAGCATTAACTTCCGGAGCCTTCGGTGCGGGAGCTTTCCTCGGCACAACATTTACGCCCAGCTTAGGCAGATCAAGTCCAAGCTCAAGCTCCTCATTCATGACCGCAAGATCGGCTGCAAAATCATTAAAGTCACCGCCATAGTTTTCCTTAATGATATCCATACCGGTCTTGCCGGTCTTCTTATCTCTGGTCTTCATGAAATTAACAAGAACCTCAATCTATCCCAGAGCTTCGTCAACAAATTCTTTCTCGTCTCTCAGGTAAAGTGTCCTGAAAGCACCTATATTTTCCGACAATAACTTACGCGGTTCAGAACCCCATTCCAGAAAACCAAGGGCACTGGTCATGGATCTGTAAAAATCCTCATAAAACATATTACCCTTTGCAGGTTTTGTTAATTTCGGCATTTATTTACCCTCCAATACTCTATACTGATTACTTCTTTGCAGCTGATTTTTTGGCATTTGCAGCTGCCTTCTTAGCAGCTTCTTTCTGAGCAGCCGCTCTCTTCTCTGCAACTTCCTTATCACGCTGCTCTCTGGTCTGCTGAGAAAGCGCAGCAACCTTATTGATAAACTTAGGACTCTTAAGTTCCTTTGCAATATCCTTCATAGACTTCTTGGATATTCCGGAATCCTTGACCATCTTCTTAACGCTTTCACGAAGAGCATCCATATTCTTCTTATCACCAAGGCTGTTTGCTACAGGATTGCTTCTGTTAATTGATAAGAGTGTATGATTAAATTTACGCTCGTCTTCGATCTTATTCATTTCAGCCTTATATTCTGCTTCGCTGAGATTATTCTCAAGTCCCTTCTTAACAAGAGCCATCTTGGCCTTATTATAGTCAGCAGCATTTTTCTTTTCATTTGCTTTATAAGAAGCTGTGGCCTTATGCTTCTCATTGTATTTTACAGCACTGTCTTCCACAAGCTGCTGAACAAGAATATCGGTAACAAGAGCCTCCTTGGTCTTGGCATCATATCTTCCGGACGGATTCTTTGCAACCTCTCTCGCAATGAATTTCTCAGCATTATTTGCCTTAATATGAATTTCTGCCATAGCCTTTACATTTTTCACGAAATCAAAGTCATCTTTAAAGTTCTGACCCTGATCATAGTTGGCTTCAACTTCTCTTTTAAGCTGTTCGTCCCTGTTGATCATTTCCATGATCCTGACGCCCATCTCGGCATGCATATAAATATCATCAGAGATTTTCTCCATACTTCTGGCTGCTGCAGTAACATTTCTGATACCTGATGCAAGGATATGCGCAAGCGGGATCTTATTTCCGGCTGCATATTCGTTCATAGCGTTTATAGCAGCATCTCTGCCATCAGCAAGAACCTGGATATTTCTTTCTCCCTTAAGCGGAACATCATCTTTCGCAAGCTCTGTGGTCAGATCCTTGCCGATTGCAAGCATCTTGAGTTCAAAATGATTTCTGAGTCTTGTATCTGACGCAAGAACCTCAGGTGTATGAAGTGCTGCAAATACTATTGCTGTAAAATCCTGATCCGAAAGATTTCTCTTGGTAACAGATGGTCCTATCTGAACGAATCTCTCATTATCATCTATAGGTTTAAACTTCTCAGCATAATCATCCCTTGAAAATACTCCGTCAAACTTATCATCAAACTGTGGAATTCTGCCAACAAGCTTCTCAAATCTAACAAAGCCTGCTTCATACGACTTCGGTTTAGCTACTCTTGACTGGCTTGAAGCGTTCTGAAGATCCTCTTCCTTGGCCTGCTGGGTTGTCAGAAACTGAACCTGCTTTGTCGCAAGCCTGTCCCAGGTAAGTTTGTCAGAGCTGCGTTTTCCGTTTACCGCATGGGCCCATCTTGTAAAATCTTCTGTGGACATAAGACTGTAAAGAGCCGTTGATGCCACGTCAAATCTGTCATTACCATAATTAGCTCTTCTGACACTTTCTCTGTCCTCAACGTATTTCTTACACTTTGTGATAACTGTGTTCTTAAGGTCCATGATACCGTTCATATCACCATATGAAAGCTTATATTCATAATCCTTAAGTGCCTTAAGCATTTCAGTGAACTTAACTGTATCCTTATGGCCTGTTCCATATCCACCCTTGGTAGCCTCAAGCTTATCGATGAGACCTCTGAGAAGTGCTGTATCGGTATTTACAACATTACTGTCATAATATCTCTGGATGTCTTTATTCTTTATGCTCTCAAGCGGTTTGCCGCTCAGAAGCTTCTCATTGATAGGAACAAAATTCTGAGCCAGTCCATTGTAAAAGTTTTCTGCAAGATACGGGTCAGCCTTCTCCTTAACCCACTTGGCATAATACTTGTCTGGTTCCTTTTTGGGATCAGTTTTCGGTTTAACACCTTCATTGGCAACCATAGCTATACCATATTTATGTATTTCTTTTTCTTCCTTAGTCTTCAGAGAATCATGAAATTCTTCTCTCATTGCCATAGACAGGTTGATATAGACCTTAGGTCTTCCCATAGACTTAAGTCTGTTTCTTTCATTTTCCATGAAATCAGAAGCAAACTTTTCTACATCCTCTTCCTTTACATTAGCAAGCTGCTGAGCATCAAGAGTCTTGATATACTCCATCCTCATAACGCTTATTGCAGGAACATCTCTGGTGATATTTCTTTCCTTAATAAAATGATCTACCTCATCCTTCTTATACCCTATGGAACCAAGGAATTTTTCAATGGAAATCGTATCTTTATATTTATACCTTGAAAAAGCAAATCGGTCGGCCTCACTTTCAAGTACGCCCTGCATATATGTCACTACATCATCAGGGGATATGATTTCTGCATCTTCCGGTCTTTCACCTCTGTCAATCTTATTCTGTTTTATCTCTGCCAAAGCTTCTTTATCTGCATTTAAGGCATTATAAAACATACCAAGAGCACTATCTCCCTTTTTAGCATAGATAAACGGTTCATCAGGATTATTACTTGGAGTTTTAAACTGCTTAAGAAATGCAGCCTTCTCAACCTCATTAAACTTAAGCATATCCATAAATTCATCCATTGTGATATCCTCAGTATAATGACTTTGGAAGAATAATTTTGGACTTGCATTAGCTTCATCAAGAATACTGCTTGTATACTCCTTGATATAATCCTTCTTAACCCTCTCACGTATGGTATCGCTGTTGATTATTTCAGCATCCTCATCTTCAAGCCTTCTCTTAAATACATCATAAACTGTTTCATTTTCGTTACAGTTGTTCCTCTTGCAATAAACTCTTTTCTCATACTCTGTAAAGCCCATGCTCTTAAAGTATGTTGACATCTTCATCTGTTTATTATACTTAAGATTATCAAAGAGTATCTTGCCAATTCCGTACTCATCATTTTCTTCCGGCTGAAGCAGCATCTTAATATTTGCGTCAACAGCTCCCTTTGCACTTGCTATAAGATTGGCTATTCCGGCATTATTATATGACGTGAGATAGGTTGCCTTCTTCTCTCTGAGACGAGTATCTTCCGGAAGATTATCATAGTTTTTCTTGTAATCAATACCATTAAGATACTCTCCGTAAACACTTATAAGCTGAGCTGACTTAAGACCTTCGAGAATAGCTTTTCGCGATCCATTTCCTACAAGATCTCTGATGAATCTCTTATTGATCTCATCTGCAGCAGCTTCTTCCTCCGGAGAACGTCTTACAGTTTTGCTGAGACCAACTGTTGGTCGCTTATCTATGGATTCATTATATTTTTTCTGTTCTTCAGCAAGTATGGTTTTCTTTTCGTCGTCTGAAAGGCTTTTTTCTATCTCTGTCTGTCCTGCACCATATCGTGGATCAACAGAACCAACCGTAAGGAAATTCTTCATCTCGAAATACAAAAAGTACATAGTCTTGTCAAGCATTGTCTGCTGAGCTTCATA
>DOVL01000250.1 GCA_003520105.1 Lachnospiraceae bacterium
CATAACGCTTTTCTCGACAATCTCTCGAAAAGCATTATGTCAGTCTGCGAGGCTGGTTATTATAATCCGTTTATATAATTATCTATATTGGAGTAGTCACTAACATCTCCCAGAGATGATGCATCATAATTACCTAATGCAGTATTTGTATCATATCCTACCGGCTGCTGTGCCGCTGAATTGTCATATCCAAGCGGAGTCTGTGTTGATGCACCACTGTAATCATAGTTCTGAGCCGCTGTGTTTGCATCATATCCGGTTGGCTCCTGTGTTGCTGACGCGCCTTCATATCCAAGTGGTTGCTGCTGCTCAGCAGGTGTACTGTCCTGGAGACCGTAGCTGCCAGGTGTGAACTCTATCTTGTCAGGAAGCGGGCCGTCTGTAGTCTGGTTAAATACATACTGCTCCTGTGGCTGAGCCGGCTGTGGATGCTCAAGCTCGTATTTTCTATGCTCAACTGCATCTATAAGGTCTCTGAAATTATGCTGAGCTGCATTTGCAATATCTTCGTTATATCCGCAGATGATATATGGTGCAGCCTCATGAACAGTTGTGATGATCTTATCCTGTTCTGAAGGATTCTTGACTGCGATAGAAGTTGTCTTGTTATTTCTGTCAACAAAGTTTACTGCATAGCTCTTGCTGGTACTTACTGTTACAAGTCCGTAAGCCTTATTCTGAGTAGTGGTAACCTTGCCATGGCACCAGATAACATCCTTCAGGAAAATAAGACTCGGCGTGAAGCCCTCGCGGAATACCACATTCTGGGTTACAACCGTACCACCAAATTTATTACCAAAGGTGATCTCGCTTGCGAGCTGATCAGGATTCATTCCTGAGCGCGCAACCTTGTCAAGAATCTGCTTCTTTGACTTTCCGCCACCCATAGTTATCATCACAATAACTCCGCATACAGCGAGGAATGCACCAAGTACAACCAGTAACCAGTCCTTGACACTCATCTGTCTCGGGAAAGCCTTATACTCCAGGGTCTTGTATACTGCATTGGACATATAGCTGTTATCACCATAGAGAGTATGCATTGCATCCTGGAAAGCAGACTTCTCATCACTTCTCATATCACGAACACGTCCTGCTCCCGAGAGATATACCGTACTCTGTGTATAATTATCATAAGCCTCCCAGAAAGCTGCTGATGCCTTCTCAGCTGTAGGAACATCCTTCTCACTGAAATACATGCCCATGAAGAAGCTGTCATCCGGATTATCCTGATTAATTACCCAGAGTATATATCCTGTTCCTTTATTATCATAACCATATTCACCGACCACCGTCCATACGTCAGAGAACTTGTAATATCCGTTTTTAACATCACCGGCCTGACATTTGGTCAGTTCCTTGCTGGCGGTCATATATCCGATAAATATCCTTCCTCCGAGTGCCAGGAGTCCGAGTCCGAGTATCATTATTGCGATACCTCCCCAGAGTCGTGACTTCTTGGTTTTCTTGAACAATACCTTCTCAAGATTCTTTGTGTTCATTATTGTGGGTTCCTCCATTTTTTCATGTAATTCATTTTGAGCATGATCCGTAACGATCAACCACTCTGTATTATCGAGCTGCCTTATTTATGCAGCTTTCAGATTCTCATACATCATGTCGTATGCTTTGTCGCTTATTTCCTGCGTTGTAAGCTTTTCAACTTCCTCAGCCGGAATAACACCGAGTATATCTATATCAACCTTGATCCTCTTGAAAATAAATCTTCTGAAAACCTTGTTGCTGTTCTTAATAGTCATAACCGCTACCGGACAATGAGCTTTCTTGGCTATCTTAAAGGCTCCTGCTCTGAACGGAAGAAGCGGTTCATCATTTTTATTGACCATGCCCTCCGGATAGATACCCAGATTGCAGTGACCGGTTTTTATGTATTCGGCCGCTTTATTGATGGTCTTGACTGCATTTCTTGTATTTTCCCTGTCAATATCGAGACAGCCGACAGCCTTCATGTACCTTCCCACGAAAGGAATCTTCAGATTCTCTTCCTTAGAAATATAAGCCATATCATGATCCTTAAGTCTTGTAATACCGATGAGCGGATCAAACATGGATCTGTGATTGCTGACGATCAGGAAGTTTTCCTCCGGAAGCTTCTCCTTGCCGCTGATCTTGATCCTGAATCTGAAGCTGTCAACAAAAACCTTGAGTGTGAGCAGTCCGAACCACCTGTAGAAGGTGTGAATACTCTTCGGAAGCTTCTTCTCATTGATGGTTGCTCCAACCAGGGCAAATATTGCAACGTGCAGGGCAAACAGCGCGATATATCCGCTTATGGTCATTCCCGCAACTATGAAATATCCAGATATTTTCTTAAATAAATGCCTTGCCAGCGCATACAGAACTGCTGAAACAAAGCTTATTCCCATGTAGATTAAATGTAACATAGCTCTTTCCCTGTTATTACTCCAAACCTTATACTACACGTTTAAACTATAACTGTCATTTAATTACTGCATCTTCTCTTCTGCTTCCTCAAGGCTGTCGTAGCCATACATCTTAACCGTATTTTCCATGATCTTGATCGTAAGATTGATTCCCTCCCTGACAAGGGCTGCTACAAATCTTCCATACATAAGAAGCATCTTGTCACTGTAGGAATACAGTTCGCCTCTCTGATAGGTCTCCGAGGATGTGTCCCATCCCCAGTCATCCGAGGTATGGATAAGCCTTGCATTTTTCGAAAGCCGTGGATACCTGGCAGCAAACTCTTCCATCCAGCCGGTTTCGATCCTTGTCAGTTCCTTTACAAGAGCCTTTTTATTCTCCGGCACCGGTGGAAGCTTGTCCCTTATACGCTTAAACTCCTCAGGAGCAGTGGTTTCCATCATGTAACCGTATTTCTCGGTTATCATATTTCTTCCCTCTGCAATTACACCCTCGAAGTCGGTGATGTACTGCACCAACATCTCCTTGGTCCAGGTCAGATACTGGCTCATACGCATGATACGGAAGGTCGGCCAGTTATTCTGGCATTCCGCCCTGCCTCCAACGTTCTGAACAGCATCAAACGCCCTGAATTCCACTCTTGCAACCTCTTCCGCAAGGTACGGAATATCCATCATATATATTTCCGCCTTGCGCTGGAAGTTTCCTGCGTAATCAGGAAGAAACGTACTGTCGCCCCAGACTATGCCCTGATCCTTGATCTCACGGAGCACGGTGAAGCACAGCTTCTCCATATATCTTACCAGCTTGTCCGTTTCGGTTATCCCGGTAAGCATTATATCATCGATCAGCTTTCCAAGATAGGAAATATGTGAAAGATTGTCAATTCCTTTTCTCAGCCACTTCTCATGAGGCGCATAGGTGTTATTAAGGAGATAAATAAGCTGCAATGCATCCTTTACTGCATCGGCCCTCATGAGTCCTGCCGCCGTAAAGTCTCCTCTTTCGGAAACTCTTTTCAGATTATACTGACCTTCTCGCCCAAGCATAGTCGTGAGATTCGCTATTTTGAGGAATCTGACATATTCAGGATAATGCTTTTTCAGTTTCTCCCTTATTCCGGTGAATATTCCGAGATCATCTCGATAAACCTCTCCGTTAACAGCCGCTGCAAGTCCGGGTTCTTCGCAGACGAGATAATCGCCTTCCTTTAGCGGTCCCCCAGGGAAGCCTGTATGCTCCTTGTAGAAATCCGATATCTTTCTCACGCCGGTTCTTTTCGCCGCCTTATCGTTTCGGTAACTGCTTTGAACCTCTGCCGCATCTTCCGATGTATCACCGACTTTTCCTTCTCTATATTCCGGAAGCTGTTCATATATCTTTTCGGAAATATATCTTTCAAGTATCGCTTCATATTCTTTCGAAAGAGTATCACCGATCTTTTCGTAATCCTCATCGGTGAGCCACATTGAGAAGCCCGGTCCGAAATCATGATCTCTTGAAAAGCTGTCATCAAAGCCGAAGCATTCCGAACCTGATCCTGCTTTACCGACTGCGATCCGTCCGGCATAATCCGGGAATTTCGTCTCTATCATTTCTCTTCCGAAAGTTTCATAGAAATGTCTTGCAAGCTTCAGTCCGAAGCCTGTCGTATCCTTCTCTGACGTCAGCCTCTTGTTTGCCGCTTCATTGTTAGTTTTTGAATCCGCAGCAGTATCATCATCCGGATTGTACACGCCGTTTTGCGACTCAGCATCGGCATCGTTCAGAGAATCGTATTTCTCTTCAATCCTTCTGTAATCGTCATTCTGTCCGATATATTCCTCGACCATCTTCATGGCACGAAGATAGCCGTCCTTTGCTCTTTCAACCCTTCCGAGCTTTACATCCACATCGGCAAGTCCCGTTATGGCCGCTGCATGATGAGTATCGCTCGCCTCTTCATCAGTGAATATCTCTACAGCCTCGGTCAGATCAACTATTGCCGCGCCGAGTTCACCTTCTTCTATCTCGCAGTTTCCGAGATTTGCAAGAGTAACCGCTGTCTCAAACTCCTTATGCGGAGTATCTCTGCAAATAGCAAGTGCTCTCTCGAGCGCCTCTACTGCTTTATCAAAACGTCCCAGCTCCTGATAGAGAAGCGCAACGTTATTATTTGCCTCTGCAAATTTAAAATCCGTCGGACTCAGCTGTTCGTGAAATATAGCAAAAACCTCTGCATATCTCTCAGCCGATTCCTGATATTTTCCCGCAGCACGATAAACGGTTGCCGCATTCAGAAGGGTCATGGCATAAGGAATCGTCCCGGCCATATTCATCTCCTGCATAAGCCGGGCAGCCTCTTCACCACAGGAAATCGACTTGTCATGAAGACTCTTCTCGCGGTAAAA
>DOVL01000044.1 GCA_003520105.1 Lachnospiraceae bacterium
TTATAACAGAAAGAGCTCTTCCTGATGTAAGGGACGGCTTAAAGCCGGTTCAGAGAAGAATACTGTATTCTTTATCAGAGCTCACATCTTCAGATACACCACACAGAAAATGTGCCCGTATCGTAGGCGATACGATGGGTAAATACCACCCTCACGGCGACAGCTCAATCTACGAGGGTCTTGTAAATCTTGCCCAGAACTGGAAGCTTCCGATACCGCTTGTTGATCCTCACGGAAACTTCGGTGACGTTTCCGGCTCGGGAGCTGCTGCGATGCGTTATACAGAGGCACGTATTTCCAAATATACAGAAGAAGCCTGCATGAAGGACCTCAAGTTCTGCAAGGAGGATTTTATTCCTAACTTCGACGGAACCGAGACGGAGCCAACCTATCTTCCTTTCCAGGTTCCGAACCTTCTCGTCAGCGGTTCGATGGGTATCGCTGTCGGAATGGCAACAAATATTCCTACACACAACCTTGGAGAGGTTATAGACGGCACCATCGCATATCTGAACAATCCGGATATCACAACGGATGAGCTTCTTGACATTATCAAGGGACCTGATTTCGCAACAGGCGGAATCATCAATACATCAAGAGAGAACCTTCTCTCAATCTATGAAACCGGTCTAGGTAAGCTTCGTGTCAGAGGCAAGGTTGAGATCAGGGATATCGGTCACGGAAGAAAGTCAATCTGTGTTACCGAGCTTCCTTTCACGATGATCAACGGTACCGAGAAGTTCCTCAATACTGTTGCCGATCTTGTAAGAAACAGAGAGCTTCCACAGGTTGTAGACATAGCCGACAGAGGGGATAAGGACGGAGAGTGTCTGGCTATTGATGTTAAGAAGGGCACTACCGATGAGGAGATTGAAAACATAATCAACATCCTCTACAAGAAGGCGGGACTCGAAGATACCTACGGTGTAAATATAAATTGTATCAATAACCGTAAGCCTGAGGTCATGGGTCTTCGCAAGATACTTAAGCTTTATACTGACTTTAAGACAGATATTTATAATAAAAAATACACCAAGCTTCTTGCGGAGCAGATGGATGTTAAGGAGATCAAGGAAGGACTTCTTGAGGCGGTTGATGTGATCGACCTTATAATTGAGATACTCCGCGGCTCCAAGACAGTGGCTGTTGCCAAGAAGTGCCTTATGACAGGTGAGACTGAGGGCATTAAGTTCAGATATAAGGGCTCGGAGCAGGATGCGAAGGAACTGCATTTTACCGAAAAGCAGACAGATGCCATACTTGCGATGAGACTTTCAAAGCTGATCGGTCTCGAGATAGAGGCACTTAAGAAGGAACTCGCTGAGGCTGAGAGACTTATCAAGAAATATACGAAGCTGCTCGGAAGTAAGGCTGAGATGCGTCGTCAGATGATCGAGGATATGGAGGAACTGAAGAAGTTCGCCAAGCCAAGAATGACGAAGATAGAAGACCTCGGTGAGATCAAGGTTAAGAAGGCTGAGGAGAAGCCGGTTGAGATTTCGGTACTCCTTGACAGATTCTATTACCTTAAGTGCATCGATAAGAATATTTACGACAAGAATGTTGAACAGATACAGAAGGATTACCGCTTCTCCGTAAATACAATGACCGATGACAGGCTGATCGCCTTTACCGACAAGGGCTTTGCTTATATCATCAAGATTTCGGATCTCGTGAAGAAACAGGCGAAGAAACAGACCGGTAAGAGTAACAGCATCTTCGGTAAACTGTCCGACAAGGGTATACAGATATTTGAGTTCTGTGAGATGGAGTCGGATGAAAATGTTGTATTTATTGATGCGCTGAGCTGTATCATCAAGAGTGATCTTGTATTTGTAACCGACAACGGACGTGCCAAGAGGACCGAGGGTGCGCAGTTTGATGTTACCAGGAAGAAGGTTGCAGCGGTTAAGGCCGGTGACGTACCTGTTATGGTAAGACCTGCAGAGGAAAATGATTTCGTTGCGGTGAGATCTGAAAAGGGCTTCTTCGTGAGAGTCAAAGCCGGAGATATCTCGGTTCAGGGTAAGGGCGCCGGCGGTGTTAAGCTTATCAAGCTGGCTGACGGCGACAAGCTTATCGAGGCTGAGATAGGTGCAAATACAGATGCGATGATAGGCGATGTAGCTTTCTCAAGAATTAAGTTATGTAAACCGGGAAATAAGGGCACCAAATTAAGAGTATAGTTATTATTTGTAACCGGAACGTGATGGTATGAAGCTGCCGGGGTGAGAGTAGATCATATCAGTGTGAAAGAGTGCTATGATATTTAAGAATAACAACAGTAGAATTAAAGACAGCGGGAATGATCTGAAGAAGGTCAGAGAGCACTTTGTATTCCGCGGAGATGTACAGGGCGTGGGCTTCAGGTATACGGCGAAGAATGCCGCAAGAGCCTACGGTCTGACAGGCTGGGTCAGAAACAATTATGACGGATCTGTTGAGATGGAGCTCCAGGGGGACGCACAATCCATAGAAAGGGTTCTTATTGAGATCGGCTCGGGAAGATTCATCGATATTCGTGATATCGAGAGGAGAAAGATACCTGTCGATGAGGACGAGAGAAGCTTTAAGGTTGTAGCGAGCTGGTAATCCTATAATTGGTTAACATAAGTCTAAAATCCGGCTGATATAATATTCGATATAATTACCTATGACAAGACATCGACAAACGACGAAAAGATATATGTATTTTCTTGAAAAAATGGCTAAAATCAAGTAAAATATATATATCTTTTTATTATGGAGAATTGTGTGAAAATGAGATATCCGGAGTTCCTGAAGAAGGGTGGAAGCATTGGCTTTGCCGCACCATCTTTCGGCTGTAATATTGAACCATATAGGAGTGCTTTTGATAATGCACTGAAGCTTTTTAATGATCGGGGGTATAAGACTGTTCTCGGACCGAACTGCTATGCCGGCGAAGGACTGGGGATCAGCAACAAACCTGAGAAGTGTGCTGCGGAATTCTGCGACATGTATTCGTCGCCTGATTCAGATATCATGATTTCCTGCGGCGGCGGAGAGCTGATGTGTGAGATACTTCCTTTCATTGATTGGGAGGCTCTTAAGACTGCATTTCCGAAGTGGTTTATGGGATATTCGGATAATACAAATATAACCTATCTTCTCACAACACTGCTTGATACCGCGGCTGTTTACGGACCATGTGCATCAAGCTTTGGCATGGAGCCGTTGGCACAGTCTCTGGAGGATGCCTTTAAGCTCCTTTCAGGAGAGATGAGTGAGGTTCGTAATTATCCGAAGTGGGAGAAGGAAGGGCTTAAGGATGAGGAGCATCCGTTTGCACCATATAATCTCACTGAGGATTATCGACAGAGGGTATTTGTTCCGGTGGATAATCATGTAAATGGCGATAACAGAAGTGATGATCAAACTGTCGGCAAGAGAGGTGTGAGAGAACTTACGGATGGAAGCAACGTGCGTTTTTCCGGCCGTCTCATCGGAGGCTGCGTTGACTGTCTGTGTAATCTGCTCGGAACACGTTTTGATAAGACAACTGATTTTATCGAGAGATATAAGGACGATGGCTTTATATGGTTCCTAGAGTGTTGTGATCTGAATCCAATGGATATGAGAAGAGCCTTCTTTCACATGAGAGAAGCCGGATGGTTTAAATATGTGAAGGGCTTCCTTATCGGACGACCTCTTCACTTTGGTGAGGAGATGTTCGGAGTTGATCAGTACAATGCGGTTACAGACATAATCGGTGAGTTTGGGGTTCCGATAGTGATGGATACTGATATCGGTCATCTGCCACCACAGATGCCTGTTATCAGTGGTGCTGTGGCTGAGGTAAAATTGGGAGATAATGAGATGGGCATCAGATATATTTTCAAATAACAGCAAACGACTATTGGGTATGTAATGGGGTGGTTACATGAGAGTATTCTTTCTATTGCAATCTTCCGTTTCCGAACCTGGCCGTAAGATGTGCTACACTGATCATTCTTCTGGTTGACGTTGTTCAGCTTCTTTTAAATCCATTAAAATGTTGTTACATAACCCTCTGTCGAGGTTTAAAGCCTGACAGAGGGTTCCTTTTTGTGCGAAATAGAATAAAACCGCATCAATTAAGTACAAATAAATGGTCTGTTTTAGTGAAAAGTGACAAAATGCATCTAAAAGACTTGACCAATCGACAAATTAAGAATATAATGAGCATTACCTAAAAAATTAATTGTTTTGTAACATTTTCGAAATGTTGGTTAACAATTGGCTTAAAAAGGAGATTTCTATGAAGTTTGATAAGGATTTTGATATCAATGATATTAAAGCCGTAAGATCTGTAAAGAGCTTTGCGGAGAAGCATGGTATTAAGAAAACTGTCAGAAAATATTCCAAGAAGGTGCAGAGTGTTGTAGTTGTTTCAGCACTTGGCGTAATGTGTTTTAGTTCTGTTACGGCAGCTAAGACAAATGATGTTCCTTCAGATGGCAGAATGCTTGCTATATCAGATATCAAGGCTGAAACGGCATTAGATGATATAACAGACAGAATTACCTATGATCAGATGGTTGCTCAGAGATTTGAATCTGACCAGTATGCAAAGATCGAGGTATCTGAGAAGAATTACGAGGCAGTACTTCTTGCCAAGGATAATGATGAGAAAAACAAGCTTGCTCTTCAGAAGCTGAAGGCTGAGAAAGAGGAAGAGGCTCGTAAGGAAGCTGAAGAAAAGAAGAAGGAAGAAGATAAAGCAAGAGCTGAAGCACAGAAGAAGGAAGAGGAAGCTAAGGCTCAGGCTGATGCAAACAAGACTTCTGACACTGCCAAGGCTGAGGATACCAAGGCTGAAGAAAAGGTTGAAACAGTTGAGGTTGAGTCTGATCAGGCTTCAGGTACATACCTCGGCGAGTTCGTAGCAACAGCTTATTGTTCATGCGCATACTGCTGCGGAAAGACAGATGGTATTACAGCAAGTGGTACTTATTGTACTGCAGGAAGAACAATTGCAGCAGATACAAGCATCTTCCCATTCGGAACAGAGCTTGTAATCGATGGACATACATATGTTGTTGAGGATGTCGGCGGAGCAATCGGCGGACACAGAATCGATATCTACTTCGATTCACATCAGGAAGCACTTAACTACGGAAGAAGAACAGTTCAGGTTTATTCGAAGTAACGCTTTATAAACAAGCCATGCAACATTAAAAATAAGAGGGGATGAATGCTCGCATTTGTATCCCCTCTTATTTTTTGTGTTATACGGCGCCTTCGGCGCTGGTTCTTGATACGCGAAGCGGATCAAGAACAGAGCA
>DOVL01000066.1 GCA_003520105.1 Lachnospiraceae bacterium
CAAGTATATGATGAGGATTATCATGTTTTGCCTGTACGAGAGCTTCAACCTCCATCCAGTTAATTGCAAAAACCGCTCTTCGTTTTGATACCATATTACACCTCTCCATTCAGTAATAAATCGTCAGTCAAGCTTATGAATAAAAAGTCCGCTTCTGAGCTTTGGCTCAAACCAGGTTGACTTTGGTGGCATGAGCATCTTGTTGTCAGCAACATCAAAAAGCTCTGCAATTGATGTAGGATACATTGAGAACGCAAGCTTCATATCACTTTCGGATCTCTTCTCAAGCTCCTTAAGTCCTCTGATTCCCCCGACAAAATCAATCCTCTTGTCAACTCTCGGATCACCTATTCCAAGTACAGGTCCAAGTATATAATTCTGAAGAAGTGATACATCAAGTCCCTTAACAGGGTCATCTGACAGAAACTCCTTCTTCATAACGAGCTTGTACCATTTACCTGATAAATACATTCCAAAGCAGCCCTTCTCTTCAGGCTGGTATGCTGCCGACTCTTCAGTAACATCACATATTTCAGAAAGCTTTGCAAAATACTCCTCTTCGCTGAGTCCGTTAAGATCCTTAACAACTCTGTTGTAAGGAAGTATCTTAAGCTCGCTGTCAGGGAAGAGAACAGAAAGGAAATAGTTGAACTCCTCCTCGCCGGTATAGCCCGGATTTTCCTCTCTCTTCTTAAGTCCAACCTTAACTGCCGAAGCAGCTCTGTGATGTCCGTCAGCAATATATATCTTATCGGTCGCTTTGAATTCCGACCTGATCTTTTCAATATCATCAGCAGAATCAATTACCCATACATTATGAGTGATGCCGTCATCAGATGTGAAACTGTAAAGAGCCTCACCGGCTTTGATCCTGTTTACTACCTCATCTACTCCGCTTCTCTGTCTGTAAGCAAGGAAGATAGGTCCTGTCTGAGCATTGCAGGTATAAACATGATTGATCCTGTCGGCTTCCTTCTCAGCACGTGTATTTTCATGCTTCATGATAACGCCGCTCTGATAATCATCTATAGAAGATACAGCAACGATACCGGTCTGGTGTCTTCCGTCCATGATCAGCTCGTAAATATAATAAACGCTGCTGTTCTCATGAACAAAGCTGCCTTCCTCAATCATCTTGTCCAGCATCTCTCTGGCCTTGTCATAAACTTCCGGAGCATACATATCATATTCAGGAGAGAACTGTGTCTCCGGTCTGTCTATGCGAAGAAAAGTGTAATCGTCTCCTTCAACGACCTCTCTTGCTTCTGCTCTGTTATATACATCATACGGTAATGCTGCAATCTTGTCTGCAAGTCCTTCTGCAGGTCTGTAAGCAGCAAATGGTCTGACTTCAGCCATATTTAAACCCTGCCTTTCTCAAAACACATTATAACAATAAACATCTTATTGATAAAAGATAAGGCTGCATTCGTGTTTTAACACCAACGCAGCCTTTTTATTAACCTCTTATAAATTTAACCGCCCCGGCAATCGATGCCTTAAAATCTTCTTCTGTATTATTATTAAATACATACAGCTCAGGAATATTCTCCGGCTTATTAAAATTCTGGGTTGCAACATACTCATCCCAGTGCTCAAGCTTCCAGATATCTCTGTCGGAATTCCTGCTTATCATTCTCTGATGAGCTATCTCTATATCTGTATGAACCCAGATAACTGCAAGTTCTGCGCCTTTCTCAGCGAGCTTCTCACGAAGGCTCTTGAGATAGTCGTCATCTCTTATCTCTTCAGTAAACGGGGCATTGATAAGTACAGTATCATTATACTCAAGCGCATCAAAAGCAAGGTCAAGAACTGCATAATACTCATAATCCCTGATCTCTTTCTGGAAGAAATCAGAAGATCTGTTATATTCCTGTCCTGCAACCTTGAAAATCTGCTTTGACAGAACGATCAGAGTATCCTTGTCAAGGTATACGCAGTTCGTAAGTGCTTTAGCGAGCTTCTTTGAAATAAATGTTTTCCCACAAGCCGGCGGAGAAGTAACTAATACTAGCTTCTTCATTCGACTTTACCTCCCTATCTATCAACTATCCATCTCAAATAAACTATTTGGATTAAATTCGCAAAGTGTATTATAACACACTTTTACTTCTTTTGTATATAGTCTTTTGCACAAAGTAACTCAGCTGATAAAACTGCTCCACCTGCAGCGCCTCTGAGTGTATTGTGCGAAAGTCCTACAAACTTGTAATCAAATATGCTGTCCTCTCTGAGACGTCCCATAGAAACGCCCATTCCGTTCTCATAATCAACATCCAGGCTTACCTGAGGTCTGTTATCATCCTCGAGATACTGGATGAACTGCTTTGGAGCTGAAGGAAGGTTAAGCTTCTGTGGCTCGCCGCTGAAGTTAACCCATCTGTCGATGATCTCTTCCTTTGTAGGCTTCTTGCCGAAGTTTACAAAAACAGTTGCAGTATGTCCGTTAAGAACAGGAACTCTGATACACTGGCTTGTGATTTTAGGACCGTTCTCACATTTCTTGATAACTCCGTCCTCAACCTTACCCCAGATTCTGAGTGGCTCCTGCTCACTCTTCTCTTCCTCACCGCCGATGTATGGAATAATATTTCCAACCATCTCCGGCCAGTCCTTGAATGTCTTACCTGCACCTGAAATAGCCTGATATGTAGAAACTACAACTTCCTTAGGCTCGAACTCTTTAAGTGCAAAAAGAGCAGGTGCATAGCTCTGGATTGAGCAGTTAGGCTTTACAGCGATGAAACCTCTCTTGGTTCCAAGTCTCTCTCTCTGATACTTGATAACTTCATAATGCTCAGGATTGAGTTCAGGAACAACCATAGGTACATCAGGTGTCCATCTGTGGGCACTGTTATTTGAGACAACAGGTGTCTCTGTCTTGGCATAAGCCTCCTCGATTGCCTTGATCTCGTCCTTAGACATATCAACTGCGCTGAATACAAAATCAACGGTTGCAGCAACCTTCTCGACTTCATTTACATTATACAGTTTAAGCCCCTTAACAGCTTCAGGGATAGGAGTATCCATCTTCCATCTTCCCTCAACTGCTTCTCCATATGTTTTACCTTCACTTCTCGGACTTGCAGCTACAGTTAC
>DOVL01000166.1 GCA_003520105.1 Lachnospiraceae bacterium
GGTGACAAAAAAATCAGCAGAATATCACCGGTTCTGATATAATAAAATATGTAGTTTCCGGATGTATCGGAAAACGTCAGATAAACTTTGAAAATGATGTCTCAGATATAAAGACTCAGATAAACGAAAACTCAGATAAGCAAAGACTCAGATAAGCGAAGACTCTTAGGCAGGAAAAAATATGACTATATTCAGTAAAAACCGTTTGATATCTTATATAAAAAATGTTTCTGCCATAACCGGCGAAGAGAAAAAGAACAGTTCTGTTGCAGATAGTGGTGAGAGTAAAACCGGTTATGCAGAGGGACGTAGAGAAAACGAGATAAAATATAACAACGACAGCGGAGTCTATACGATAAAAACCGACAAAGAAGATTTTCGCATCCTCCAGCTGACTGATATCCATCTGGGCGGTACAATCCTGTCCTATGGCAGGGATAAAAAGGCTCTTATGGCCTGCGAGAAGCTTATCCGACATACACAGCCGGATCTTGTTGTCGTAACCGGAGACCTGACTTATCCGATGCGCGGACCTGTATTTTCGTATGATAATAAGCGCCTTGTCAGAACATTCGCAGCCTTTATGAGACATCTGTCCGTTCCATGGGCCTTCACCTTCGGAAATCACGATTCAGAGATCCGTGCAGTTCTGAACGGCGAACAGCTGAGCCGCCTCTTTACTGCCATCTCCAAAAAAGATGAGTTTCTTTTGTATCCGCTCAGGCAGCCAGATATCTCTGGACGAAACAACCAGCTGATTGAAATAAGGAACTTTGATGGAAGTGTGCGCCAGGCTCTTTTCCTTCTGGATTCACACGCATATACAGATGAGATAAGCAGAAAATACGACTATGTACATGACGACCAGGTCGATTGGTACCGCGATACTCTCCTTCAATTAAATGATGAACAGGGGGAGGCGGTATCTTCACTTGTATTTCTCCACATCCCGTTGCAGCAGTACAGAACCGCTTACGAACTGTATCAGGAGAATAGTGATGAAGTTAAATATTTCTTCGGCGTCAATAAAGAGAAAGGCTACGGTAAGGTCTGCTGTTCGGAATACCCGAGCACTCTTTTTGATGCCGCAAAAGCGCTCGGCAGCACGAAAGGCTTCTTCTGCGGACACGATCATTACAACAATATGTCGCTGGAATATCAAGGCATCCGTCTTACCTACGGCATGAGCATAGACTATATTGTCATGCGCGGCATAGCACATAAAGAAAGCCAGCGTGGAGGTACTATCATCACCTGCCGCCGAAACGGCTCGGTTGAAATAGAACAGCTTCCGCTGACTTCTGTATAATAAAAGAAGTGACCGCAGTCATATTTCCCTTGTAGGAAATATATGACCACGGTCATGTTTTCATCATGGCGTAACACCAGCCTCTGTCGTTTTTTCACCTGTTTCTAAATCGATAAGATAAAAAGTCTGCGCATCTTCATAATGCAGCACAACCGCACCGCTGTCATAAACCTCAACTCCGATCTCCAGGCCGCAGTCATCACGAATAATATATCTATCGCTGACGCTTCCGGCATTTTCCGCCATATCCTTGGTAAACGACATATCACTTATCATTGTCACAAGCATGTTTGCATCAACTTCATTCAGCAGTTCTTCACGATACGATTCTCCACTTCCGAGATACATATCACCATCATCATCCCCCGCCTCATCCTCAGAATCACTGACGCACCTATATACCTCCGGAGTGTTCTTATCAAAGAGCAAACGATCATAAAACAGATTTGAACCTTTCTCAAGAGTTATATCATTTACACTGTCAAATATTGCAATCCTCGTGACTGTTTCATCAGAATCCGGCAATACCTGATCATACTCAACCATCACTCTGAACTTTTCATCATAACCCTTAAGACTATAAATCAACCCTTCCGAATAACACTCATTCAAAAGCTCCTTCTGATCAGAAAAATATCTTTCATGATTCACATAAGCCTTACCAAGCTGCTTATCCTGCTTCCTGCCATAATAATTTCCTGCATCTTCTGTACTCGATACAAGAGTATATATCCTGCCATTATAGAGCAGACATGAAATAAAAATATCGTCATAAATACTATATTCGTCGCTGATTGTATCCTTATCTATCGGATCATAATATACACCCGGTTCTTCATCCGGATTCTCCGTTTTCTGAGATGTAGTCTCTGTCGTATCATCCTCTATTGTCGAAGAATCAGTTTCACTCAGAAGCCTGTCATTATATTCCGAAGGTTTAAGATACAGCTGAAAATGCTTGCAATCACTCGAAATATATATATCATCTCCAATTCGATAAACGCCTGTTCCGACTGCAACATTATCAGCCTCAAACTCTTCATCCGGATAGTGATTGTCATCGCGTTTTACAATTTCGCCCAGTTTCACAATTTCCTCTTGTATTTCATCTGAATTTACAAACTGATAGGCAGCTAAATATAACTCACCCTCAACATAGATATATTCTGCTCCTACCGGACCATCTATTCCTGTAGGCGTTTCGCCGGTGTTTCTATCATCATCTTTTGCCCCTCGACATCCGGACAGGACAAGCATTATAGCCAAAATAACAAATAAAGCCCTCTTCATTATCAACTGCC
>DOVL01000033.1 GCA_003520105.1 Lachnospiraceae bacterium
ATCGTAGTTATGAAGGATGGTATCATCCAGCAGGTTGATACACCTCAGAACCTCTATGATCATCCTACAAACCTCTTCGTTGCAGGTTTCATGGGTATGCCACCTATGAACTTCATCGATTGTAAGGTTGTTAAGTCAGGACAGGACGTTCTCCTTATGTTCGGTTCTCACTCAATCAAGGTTCCTGATGCTAAGGCTCAGAAGCTTATTGCAGGCGATTATATCGACAAGGATGTTGTTCTTGGTATCCGTCCTGAGGATATTCACGATGAGCAGCTCTTCATCGAGTCTTCACCAGAGTCAGTTATTGACGCTAGAATCAATATCTACGAAATGCTCGGTGCTGAAGTATATCTGTACTTCACAATCGATCAGTTTGATATCACAGCCAGAGTTAATGCTCGTACAACAGCTAGACCTGGAGATACAGTACAGTTTGCATTTGATCTTTCTAAGATTCACATCTTCGAGAAGGAATCAGAGACAATAATCGCAAACTAGTCTGAAAAGTATTAAAATTCAATGAATTTTTAAGGGAAAATGTGTTAAAAAATGCATTTTCCCTTTTTTTTGTTTGAAAAATCTGATATAGTAGTCTAGTGAGCGACTGCAGGGACGACAGCCGACTGGTTTGATGACTGGCAGGAGCGGACAACAGCATGAGCATAGCTGGCGACGGGTTCAGCAGTTGCTGTTTATAGAAGGTATAACGGGAAAAACATATAATGTAGCAAAAAAGTGAGGTGCGATATGATATCAAATCAGATTCTTCAGGACACTCTTGAGGGGATAAGAAATATCACGAAAACAGATCTTATCGTGATGGATACAGAGGGAAGACCTCTCGCTAAAACCATGGACGGAAGCTTTGATGGCTATGAAGAGGCTGTTACTGCATTTGCGGAGTCTCCGGCTGAGAGCCAGGCACTTCTCGGATATCAGTTTTTCAAGGTAAATGACGATAAGCAGCTTGAATATATTATTATGGCTAAGGGCGATGACGACAGTACCTATATGGTAGGCAAGATGGCATCATTCCAGATCCAGAGCCTGCTTGTAGCATATAAGGAGAGATTTGATAAGGATAACTTCATCAAGAACCTCCTTCTTGATAATCTCCTTCTTGTAGATATCTACAACAAGGCTAAGAAGCTTCATATCGATACCGATGTGAGAAGAATCGTATTTATCATTGAAACCAAGAGTGATAAGGACAACAATGCGCTTGAGACTGTAAGAAATCTCTTCGCAAGCAAGTCTAAGGATTTCATAACGGCTGTTGATGAGAAGAATATAATTCTCGTTAAGGAGCTTAAACCAAGCGAGTCTTATGATGATATGACCAAGATCGCGAAGGTTATAGTTGATATGCTCAGCACAGAGGCTATGATCTCTGTTCATGTTGCATATGGAACGATCGTTAATGAGATCAAAGAGGTTTCAAGATCTTACAAGGAAGCTAAGATGGCACTCGATGTAGGCAAGATCTTCTACAGTGATAAGAATATCATCGCTTATGACAGCCTTGGAATCGGAAGACTTATCTATCAGCTCCCTATTCCTCTCTGCAGAATGTTCATCAAGGAAATCTTCGATGCGAAGTCACCTGATGAGTTTGATGAGGAAACACTTACAACCATTAATAAGTTCTTCGAGAACAGCCTGAACGTTTCAGAGACGTCAAGACAGCTTTACATTCACAGAAATACGCTTGTTTACAGACTTGACAAGATCCAGAAATCAACAGGCCTTGACCTGAGAGTTTTTGAAGATGCGATCACCTTTAAGATTGCGCTCATGGTCGTAAAATACATGAAATATATGGAGAGCATGGATTTCTAATCCAAAGAATTAATCGGAAGGAATTTAAACCATTATGATAACAATGGAAAACGTCACAATGAAATACCCTACCGGTACGGTAGCCCTTAAGGATGTCAATATCAACATCGACAAGGGAGAATTTGTCTTCGTCGTTGGATCCAGCGGATCCGGCAAGACAACCTTTATCGAACTGCTTCTGAAGGAACTTACTCCGACAAAAGGTAAGATAGAGGTGGCCGGTTACAACTACAACAAGATCAGAAGGAGACAGATACCGAAGGTAAGAAGAAAGATCGGTGTTGTATTTCAGAACTTCAGACTTCTTAAGGACAGAACAGTTTACGAAAACGTTGCATTTGCTCAGCGTGTTATCGAGACACCTTCGAGATACATCAGAAGACAGGTTCCGGCAATGCTTACAATTGTAGGACTTGCTGATAAATATAAGTCTTTCCCAAGAGAGCTTTCCGGTGGTGAGCAGCAGAGAGTTGCCATAGCCAGAGCGCTTGTTAACAAGCCTGATATCATACTTGCCGATGAGCCGACAGGTAACCTTGACCCTAAGAACTCATGGGAAATCATGAATCTTCTTGAGGACATCAATGCCAAGGGAACGACGGTTGTTGTCGTAACCCACAACAAGGAGATTGTAAATGCAATGAAGAAAAGGGTTATAACTCTGAAGAAAGGCGTCGTTATCAGCGATGTTGAAAAAGGTGGATATATAGATGAGGATTAGTTCGATTTGGTACAGTTTCAGACAAGGAATCAAGAATATCAAGAGAAATCTTCTCTTCTCCCTTGCTTCAATAGGTACTATCGTATCCTGTCTGTTCCTGTTCGGAGTATTTTATGTTGTTGTAGTTAATTTCAGATCAGCTATGAGAAGTCTTGAGAATTCTATCTCAATCTCAGTTTTCTTCGAGGAAGATGCAGATATCGAGCTTCTCAGTGCACAGATAAGAACAAGAGAAGAGGTAGATACCTTTGATTACATCTCTGCAGAAGAAGCATGGATCAAGTATTCAAATGATACCTATGATAATCCTGAAGAAGCAAGAGCAGCTTTCGGTGATGACAATCCGCTTGCAAAATCAGCTTCCTTCTCGATCACACTTAAGGATGTAAGTAAGCAGGCTGAATTTGTCCGCTTCCTGGAGGGCCTTACGGGAGTAAGAAAGGTCAAGAGTTCGCAGTTCACTGCGGATACGATCTCTTCACTTAACCTCTTCGTTGGATATGCATCTATTGGTATCATCCTTATCCTTCTTCTTGTATCCATATTCCTTATCAGTAATACCGTCACGATAGGTATCACCGTTCGTAAGGAAGAGATCAAGATCATGAAGCTTATCGGTGCGACGAACTTCTTCGTCAGAGCGCCGTTCATCGTAGAGGGTGTTGTTATCGGACTTATCGGTTCGGCAATTCCGCTCATACTTGTATATTATGCATATGATGCAGTACTTAATTACGTTGTAGGACGACTGAACCTCGTTACAAAACTCTTCGAGTTTGTTGCGATTGGTGATATTTTCAAATTCCTTATTCCTGTAACACTGGCAATCGGTGTCGGAATAGGTTTCCTGGGAAGTATATTTACAACAAAGAGACATCTCAAGGTATAAATAGGAGGACGCTAAGTGAAAAAGTGCTTAGTGAAAATCTGTACGTGTGCGTTTCTTATCGGTATTACTGTACTGGCAGGAACATATATTAATAACGCCGCTGTCGGAGGCTCTGCCTACGACGGTGGCGAAACTGTTTTAGCAGATGCTACTCCGACGGATGCGGATACCACCGGACAGGTGACTGTTACTACAGAAGCGACTGATACTACCGTTCAGACTACTGAACAGCCCACTGCGCAGACTACCGATCAGACTACCGCAAACAGTACAGACAATGTGACAACTGAACAGACCGGAAGTGAAGAAGGAAGCACTGAGGCAACTACCGAAAAGGTTGTTATGATTGACACTGAAGAGATCAAGAGAATTCAGGACAAGCAGCAGGAATACAAGAAGGATATCGAGGAGGCTCAGGAGCTTATTGATATCTTCAAGGACAGCCAGAAGCCTTTTATTGAGCAGGTGGAGGAACTTGATAAGGTTGCCGTTGAATATGAGAAGAACCTCATGGCGCTTGAGGAAGAAAAGCAGCGTGTTGAAGAATACATGAAAGACACCGAGCGTCAGCTTCAAGAGGCTCAGGAAGAAATAGACAGAGAATACGAGCTTATGAAGGATCATATCCGTTCGGCGTATGAGGGTGGCCATTATTCTGTAGTCGATGCGATACTTACTTCGGTAACGATGGTTGAAATACTGAACAGAACAGAGTATATTGATCAGATCAGAGAATACGACCAGCAGAAGATGAATGGCTTCATAGAAAAAAGGGATAAGCTTGCACAGAAGCAGGCTCTTCAGTCTTTGGTTTTTTCGGCGGTTGATACCATAAATCAGGAGTATAGCGACGAATACGAAGCAATCCAGATATTATATGAGGCTAAGAAGGGTCAGATAGAAAGCTACGATAAGGTGATCAATCCTCTGGAGAACCAGAAGAATGAGATCGAGAAGATGTATGACGATCTGGACGGCAGAATAGCTCAGCTTGAGGCTGCGGCAACCGGAGGAGTGTACGTGGGTGTTGACGGCAAGGTTATCATTCCGTCTATCATCGGTAAGGGCGGCTTTGCATGGCCTATGCCTTCCAGTACGGTTATTACTGATTACTTTGGCGGAAGAGAGGCACCTACTGCGGGAGCAAGTACTTACCACAGAGGCATAGATGTCGGTTGTTCTTCGGGAAGCCAGGTTATTGCTGCTGCAGACGGAACGGTCTGCTACACAGGCTATATGGGCGGCGGAGGAATCACCGTAATGCTGGATCACGGCGACGGCGTATTTACCGTATATCATCACCTTTCTGCATATTCCGTTAAGAATGGCGAAAAGGTTAAACAGGGACAGGTTATAGCATTTTCAGGAAATACAGGAATTTCAACCGGACCACACCTTCACTTTGGTGTCAGAGTAAATGGCGAATACGTGGATCCGTTGCAATTCTATTAAAAAGAGGATGAGATAAATGAGAAAAAAGACAGTAAAATGCGGGGCAGCAGCCCTTATAGCAATCATGGGTATCGCATCGCTCAGCGGATGCGGTAACAAGGAAAAGGTGAGCGATACAAAAAGCACCACGGAGAGTAGTGGCAGCACCGTAAGTGACGGAGGATTTGATCCGACTTCTGATGAAGTAAAGGACAAGACCAAGGAGATCGAGAATTACATCAAGTATTATTACTATTTTGACGAGGATCCGGAGAAGCAGGCTGAATCTTATTATGACGGAATCATGGAGGGTCTTGATGATCCGTATTCCGTATATTATACAAAAGAAGAATATCAGCAGCTCATGGAGGATGACAGCGGACAGTATGTCGGTATAGGTGCCACGGTTTCAAAAAATGTTGATACAAATGAGATTTATATCGTGAAACCGCTTGCTGATACACCTGCCGAGAAGGCCGGATTGCTTCCGGGAGATGTCGTTATCAAGATTGATGATACCGAGATCACAGCTGACATGGAGCTTGAAGCTGTTGTCAAGATGATCAGAGGCGAAGAGGGAACAGACGTAAATGTAACCGTTAAGAGAGAGGGTTCGACCGATCCGGTCGTAATCAAGATAACCAGAGCGCTTGTTGAAAATAAAACTGTTTCGTATGAGATGCTTCAGGGAAATATCGGTTATATACAGGTTGACCAGTTTATAGACAATACTCCTGATCAGTTCATAGAGGGAATAGACAAGCTTACGGCAGAAGGCGCAACCTCATTTGTATTTGACCTCAGAAATAATCCGGGAGGACTTCTCACGGCTGTTATCAAGATGTGTGACTATATCGTTGATGATAATGCGACGGTTCCGGGAGCTGAAAAGGCCGGAGATCTTCTTTATACAATAGATAAAAACGGCAAGACCATAGAGCGGTACAGCTGCAGCGACAATCATTCGGTTGATATTCCGATAGTTGTTCTCGTAAACGGAAACAGTGCGAGCGCTTCAGAGGTATTTACGAGCTGCATGAGAGATTACGGAAAGGCCAAGATCGTTGGAACAACGACCTTCGGAAAAGGTATCGTGCAGTCGGTTCTTCCTCTTAAGGATGGCTCAGCCATCAAGGTGACTATAGCAAAGTATTACACACCGTCAATGACAGAAATACACAAGATCGGTATCGAGCCGGATGTAGTTATAGATCTTCCTGATGAGCTTAAGAAGACGATAAGGATACCCCATAAGGATGATACGCAGCTTCAGGAGGCTGTTAAGCAGCTCGGCGGAGCACCGCTTACGGATGACTGATAATGAAGTTTTAGTTGCTGACGATGAATGTACAGTGACAAGTGGGCGTGTCATCGGTCAGCGCAGTACAGATACGGAGTGCTTGAATGGAAAAGGAATTGATAATAGTCCTCGATTTTGGAGGACAATATAATCAGCTGATAGCTAGAAGAGTCAGGGAATGCAATGTTTATGCGGAGGTTCATCCGTACACCATGTCTCTGGAAGAGATAAAGAAGATGAATCCAAAGGGAATCATATTTACCGGAGGACCTAACAGCGTTTATGATACGGCTTCACCAAGCTACACGAAGGAGATCCTTGAGGCAGGAATTCCGATACTCGGAATCTGCTACGGTGCTCAGCTTATTGCATATCTTGCAGGCGGCAAGGTCGCAACTGCACCTGTAAGCGAATATGGTAAGACAGAAACCTTCATTGATGCGATTGAAGAGGAGGATGGCGTTCTCGGTCAGGTGAGCATCTCAAGTTCACTTCTCTTCGAAGGGATCAAACCTGAGATAAATACATGGATGAGCCACACGGACTATATAGCTGAGCTTCCGGAGGGCTTCCATACGACTGCTCATACCAATGACTGCCCTGTCGCAGGTATGGAGAATGATGAGAAGCAGCTTTACGCTGTTCAGTTCCATCCTGAGGTTATGCATTCGGAGCAGGGCAAGGAAATACTTCAGAATTTTGTATTTAATATCTGTAAATGCAGCGGAGACTGGAAGATGTCTTCGTTTGTAGATACTACTATTGAGGCTCTTCGTAAGAAGATCGGCAAGGGTAAGGTGCTCTGCGCACTTTCGGGCGGAGTCGATTCTTCTGTTGCGGCAGTTCTTCTGGCTAAGGCTGTCGGCAAGCAGCTGACATGTGTCTTCGTTGATCATGGTCTTCTTCGTAAGGATGAGGGAGATGAGGTTGAGGCTGTATTTGGACCAAATGGCGCGTACGACCTGAATTTCATACGTGTAAATGCGCAGGAACGTTTCTATCTGAAACTTGCCGGCGAGGATGATCCGGAGCGTAAGAGAAAGATCATCGGCGAAGAGTTTATACGTGTCTTCGAGGAAGAAGCTAAGAAGATCGGAGCTGTTGATTTCCTTGCACAGGGAACCATCTATCCGGATGTTATTGAGTCGGGCCTCGGCAAATCAGCTGTGATCAAATCACATCATAACGTAGGCGGACTTCCAGACTATGTTGATTTTAAGGAGATAGTAGAGCCTCTCAGAATGCTCTTCAAGGATGAGGTCAGACAGGCCGGCCTTGAACTCGGAATACCTGAATATCTTGTATTCCGTCAGCCATTCCCGGGACCGGGACTTGGCGTAAGAATAGTAGGCGACATCACCAGCGATAAGGTACGTATCGTTCAGGATGCCGACGCTATCTTCAGAGAAGAAGTAGATGCTGCGGTTAAGAGCGGCCACATCAAGGTTGCACCGAACCAGTATTTCGCAGCACTTTCAAATATGCGTTCAGTAGGTGTTATGGGCGATTTCAGAACCTATGACTATGCCGTTGTGCTTCGTGCAGTCTGCACCTCAGACTTCATGACCGCCGACTGTACAGAGATACCTTTCGATGTGCTCCAGAAGTGCATGAACAGAATAATCAATGAAGTTAAGGGAGTTAACAGAGTCATGTGGGACCTGACCTCAAAACCGCCAGGAACCATAGAGCTTCTGTAACAAGCCATGCACCACGAAAAAGGGAGACGCAACCGGGATGCTTGCATACCAGGTTGTGGCTCCCTTTTTCGTGGTATACGGCGCCTACGGCGACGGTTCTTGATGCGAAGCATCAAGAACAGAGCATGGCTTGATTATTTTATAAGGCTTCCCGATTTTTTCGTCGCTAAAATGTCAACATTATGATGAGTAATTGGTTGGTTTTTATTTTGTGATAAATGGTATGAGGGGTTATTATGACGGTCTATGTTTATATAGCTCTTTTGATAAATCCAGATCATAGGTTTGCAATTGAGAATTGAAATTATCCCTGCTCAAATTATCATTCGAAAAAAAAGTTTAAAATGCATTTAATCTCCATTTGAAAATAATAATTGTTTTTGGCATAAGATTATGGTATATATTATATAGGAGTTACAGGAATGTAACAATGGGCTGGTCGCAAGACCCGGGTCCACCAAACGGCGGGGAAGACACCCGCCATTTTGTTTTTAGAGGTTTTGGCTATGAAAGAGTTGAGTATATTTATAGATGAGTCTGGTGATTTTGGAGAGTATGATTATAGATCACCATACTATCTTATATCGATGGTTTTTCATGATCAGGAAAAAGATATATCAAATGATTTGATCAGGTTAGATGAAAGGTTTAAATATATGGGACTTGAGGACTTTTGCGTTCATGCAGGTCCTATAATTAGAATGGAAAATGAGCATAAGTTCAATGATATAGAAAATCGTAAAAGAATATTGAAAACGATGATGGC
>DOVL01000238.1 GCA_003520105.1 Lachnospiraceae bacterium
CCTTCAAACTTTGAATGATCCTGAAGCATGGAAAGATTCTGAAAAGCCTTCATGTAAGCATCCTGAAGCACGTCAGCCGCATCATTCTCATTCTTCATATATTTAAGAGCTGTGTAGTATTTGTTCTTATAAGTTGTATTATATAAATATGTAAAGCCTTCATTATTACCTGAAAGAGCGGCCTCAACAGCCTCAGCGATATTATTTAACATGATCACTACCTCCGTTTAATCTCTTCATTATCATATCATATATCTTAATTTTTAAAAGCTTGTTTTCCTGCGTATTCATCCTGTCAGTCTCGAGCAGTTCCCTGAACCACATCAGCTGCTCGCGCGCTTCTACGCTTTTATCGTTCATATTTCCGCCCTCCTATGTCAAATTATCCGTCATTTTTTATCCTTTCCCCAGAGTCCTGAAACAACCTTTCATCCTCTGCTTTTCATCTCTTTATTTATATGACAATCGAAATAACGGTAATATTTTAATAAATTTTATTTTTTATCCAAAATTTAAATGTGCATTATAAATGAAATTAACATAACTCAGACATCGTACCAAGATACATCCTTCGGAGTATACTTATTATGAAAACAGTTTCCTATACATAAAAATACCCTCCTTACCGGTTGGTCGGTAAAGAGGGTACAATAATAGTTTATCAAAATTATGCAACATCTGTTTTATCAATTTTATCTTCTACGCCTGCTTCGCTATATTTCTCGACATTTTCAGCCTTTTTCTTCCAATCGTGGAAGCTGACAAAATATCCGATCGTAATAACAGGAATCGCACCCAGAATATCCAGTGCTGAATGCTGTTTTACAAAACAGATCGATGCAGTGATACCTAAAGCAATAAATAGAATAATCGCCATTGGTATCTTTTTATTAAGTCTCTTACTGCTGTGGGCGCCGAAAACAACGGCGAAAGCTCCTATAACATGATCCGAAGGACAGATATTTGTCGGATGATCCGCATCATATATTCTCTGAGTCAGCCATGTCAGGATGTTATCCCTTGGCATAGGATCCGGCCACATATGATGTCCTGTCGGATACAGGAAGTATATCGTAAGTGATATTGAAAAAGTTACGATAAAATACTTCATCGTTTTCTTGAACACAGGCGTTTCAAAGAACAAGCCGTATGCAAGAAGGAATATCCAGAACGGATACCATAACGCATAAAACAGAACGAACCATTCATTGAAAGGTATTATATCATCAAGAGCGCAGTGGACGGTATGAAAGTCCTTAAAAGCTCTTTCTTCCAAAATAAAAAATACAATTGTATAAAACGGCCAGAACAGTACCAAAAATACATGTCTGTACTGCGGTTTTGTTATATCCCTGAACTTGAAGCCCTTAAAGGCAAAGTCCTTCTTTAATTCATTAATCATTTTTCGTCTGTTTCTCCAAGTAATCTACGATGTCCTGAACAGTTGCAAATGTAGCGAGCTTCTCGTCAGGTATAGTTATTCCGTATTTCTCTTCTATAGTCATAAGAAGCTGAAGTGTATCAATAGAATCCGCGCCAAGATCTTCCTTAAATCTTGATTCCGGAAGAACCTGAACGTCCTTTAGTTTTAACTGCTTGATAAGTTCTGCTTTTACTTCTTCAAACATTTTTACATATCTCCTTGCTGATTGTATTATTCAGACCACTCTTCACCATAGTGTAAGCCTGATCGATACATTTTGCAACAGCAACCTTATCACTGCTGCCGTGTCCCTTGACGATAACCTTCTCAGAACCCAGAAGAACACTTCCTCCGTATTTCTGATAATTCATGAAATCCTTCTCTTCTTCGAACATCTTCTTCATGAAGAGTGCGCCGATTTTATACTGATTTTTTGAATAAATATCATTTTTGATCTTCTTCAGGAGTTCAAGCGCAGTTCCCTCAACGGATTTAACAAGCACATTTCCTGAGAAGCCGTCACATACAACAAGATCATAATCGCCATGCAGAAGTTCTCTTGCTTCCATATTTCCGACAAAATTAATTCCTTCAGATTCAGAAAGAAGTTTATATGCCTCTCTTCTCAGATCATCACCCTTTTCAGCCTCTGTTCCGATATTTAGGAGTCCGACTCTCGGATTCTTAATATTAAATGCAGCTTCAAGATATTTGCTGCCCATAACGGCATACTGCCAGAGCATTTCAGCAGTAACGTCCACATTTGCACCGCTGTCACAAATACCGACTATACCACCTGCCATGGTAGGAAGTATCGGACAAAAAGCAGGTCTCCTGACACCGTCTATCCTCGGAATTCTCAGAGTTGCGGCTGCCACAAGCGCGCCGGTTGCGCCATTGGAAACAAGTGCATCGATAGTATCATCCTCGCGGAGCATCTTGATTCCGCGTATCATGGAACTGTCCTTCTTAAGCCTTATTGCATCCGTCGGTTTATCGTTTCCGGTAATAACATCAGGAGCATGAACTATCTCTATCCTGCCCTTCAGATTATCAACAAGAGAAGCATCCCTGCCCCTCTTTTCAGCTGAAGCAGCGATGCTTTTATATGCCTTGTCAAGATAAGCACTGATTGCAGTCTCGTCACCGGTAAATATAACACTAAGATCCCGATGCTTCATAAGGCCTGTCAGCGCACCATGTATATTTGCGTCCGGGCTGTTGTCACCGCCCAGAGTATCTATTATCATCTTCATAATTTACATCCCATCACAATCGATAAAACAATCATCTCATGTAATCCGATCATTCATCCAAGCATCACTCTGCAATTTTCTTCAGGTATGCTCTTCTTCTCTTATGCTGAACTGCATTGAAACGTTTCCACTGATTACGTATTGAATGATTATCAACAAGATTAAGATTGGTCTCAGCGTATTCAATTCCGTCCTCACGAAGCATACGTGCAAGCTCTGCTCCGATTATCGCATTTACGCCCTTGTTCTGGTATTCTGGAGCTACGGCGATAAGTCCCAAATCAAGTATCTTCGGATGCTTGATAGCCTTGAGAAGTCTTGCCAGAGCCATCGGTGTCAGATGTCCGTAAGACTTCTGAACAGCCTTCGACATTGAAGGGAAGCACAGTCCGAGAGCCACCAGATTATCATTCTCATCAACAATAACACCGGCATGATTAAGATCAATAACAAGTTTAAAGTTACTGATCAGCATTTTCTTCATACCATCCGTAAAAGGTACGGTTCCATAAATATCATAATAAGCCCTGTCGAGGAGATCAAAGAAAGGATCAGCATATTTCTCAATGAAATCATCTACAGAATCAGCAGGAGCTATACGAAGCTTATAACGCTTCTTGATCAATTCAGACATTCTGGAAAGTGAATCATCGCCCTCATCAGGTGCATAAATCTTGCTCTCTACCCATTCAACCTCTTTCTCATAACCACAGGCCTGAATAAGACTTTCATAATAATCGTAATTATATTGTTCTTCGAATGTAGAAAGCTCATCAAAGCCCTCAACAAGAAGACCTTCTCTCTCAAGATCTGAGAAGCCAAGAGGCCCACAGATGGTATCCATCCCCTTTGAACGTCCCCATTCTTCAACAGCATCAAAGAGAGCCTTTGCAACCTTCTTGTCATTTATAGAATCAAACCTGGTAAATCTGATCCTCTTCTCGTTTCTTCTCTCGTTGCTCGATTTCTGAAGGATTCCTGAGATACGTCCTGCAATCTTACCGTTCTTGTAAGCATTATAATAAACAGCCTCACAGGTGTCATAATATACATAATCCTTGCGGAATATCTTCTTCTCGTCTCCATAGAGCGGTGGAACGAAATAAGGATTACCCTTGTATAATCTTAACGGAAAATCCAGAAACTCTTTCTTTTCCTTTCTGGTTTTTACCTCCCTTACTTCTATCATAAACCTTCCTCCATTTCCAGATCGCCGGCACCGGTTAAGTGTGCGAAACGAATTCTAAATACTATCTATGCTTTGCATGGAAGCTCACACCAACTGTATTTGGTCCGCAATGACTTCCCGCAGTAGGATTAACATTTGTTATCTCCAGTCTGATATCCTGGCCAAATCTGTTCTTAAGCAGTTCAGCAAGCTCTTCTGCCAGATAAGGAGCATCAGCATGTGCAACTATGATCCTGTGATCCTTGACGTCCTCGCCAAGCTCCTCTACATAGCTGACAAGTCTCTCAACAGCCTTACTTCTGCCCTTTTCCTTACCGATGCTGACCATCTTGCCCTCTTCATTCATGTAGATGATCGGTCTGATACCGAGCAGAGTTCCCATCGTTCCTGCGATTCCCGAAACACGTCCGCTGTGCTTAAAGAATTTAAGATCATCAGCAAAGAAATATACTGCAAATTTATCAATCTCAACCTTGGACCACTCAATTATCTCATCAATAGTGGCTCCTGCTTTGTATAGGTCACCAATCTCCTTAATGATATTCAAACTGCCGATCGTGATCCCCTTCGTATCTATCTCATAGAACTTTCTCTCCGGATAGTGCTGCTTAAGGTATTCCACAGCCTGATCCATAGCTCCAAAGGTCGCTGACATAGCTCTTGAAAAATGAACATAAAGTATATCATTTCCATCTTCAAATACAGGTCTGAAATAATTGATATACTTGTCCATACTGATGGCACTTGTATTTGGAAGGACTCCTGTACGAAGCCTCTCATAGAACGCGTGCGGCTCAAACTTGTCAAAGTCCTCATAAGGATAAACAGTCTTACCATCGATGCTGTATGGCATGCTTATAAGCTTATATCCATATTCTGCCGCTTCTTCCGGCGTTATATCTGTATCAGTATCTGTAAATAAAACTAACATATTGTACCCCCTACATTAAGACAAGCATATAATCAAATATAGGCTGTTTACCCTCTATAACAATAAACTCGGTCCGTTTATAAACTCCGGAAAGTTTATTTTTTATCTCATTAGTTTCACTCTCGTTCGTATCCTTACCTGCGATCAGAATAGCCACATCATAACTGCCGCACTCAAGCTCTCTGGCAAGTCCGATAACAGCGTCATCTCTCTTCACAGTATCAAGATATATCTTGTCTCCGACAAAGCCGATATAATCTCCGTCTCTGACAGAAACGCCATCCATACTGGTCTCGCGGTTTGCCTTGGAAACAACGCCTGTAACAACCGTTGCTGCCGATTCTCTGGCATTACTAATTATCTCGTCTATATTATCAGATGAGGTATCAAGCATTGAAATCGCTGCATATCCCTCGCCGATAGTCTTGGTATCTATAACCCTTACATCCGATTCCTTATACAGCTCTGCCGCCTGACATGCCGTAAGGTAGATGTTGCTGTTATTTGCAAATACAAATATTGTATCAGCGTAAACCTCTTCAAAGCTCTTAATAAAATCCTCAGTTGAAGGATTCATGCTCTGTCCGCCATCAACAACCGCATCACAGCCAAGTGATATGAAGAATTCTTTTATCCCTTCTCCGGCAGCTACACTTACTATACCGTATTTCTTACGAATCTTTTTACGGAAGCTGCTTCCTGATAAATACCCTCCCGGAGATGTCTCACCGTATGAAGTCCCTGCTGATGATATGGTTCCACAGTCCGTCGTTCCATAAGATTTATCTTCCGAGTTCTCCATCTGTTTCTTCAGCTCACTCTCATGATGCTGAAGAGTCATATTTTCGATCTTAAGCGTAAGGAACTCACCGTATTTCTGACAATGATTAAGTATCACGCCCGGTTCCTTCGTATGAACATGAACCTTGACGATTGAATCATCGCGGAAGGCAACCACCGAGTCGCCTTCGCTGTTCAGATATTCGATAAGTCCGTCAAGATCAAACTTATCCTTATCTACCTTGCTCTTCTGAAGCCTCAGGAGAAACTCGGTGCAATATCCGAATTCAAGTGTTGTGTCTTCGGTAAAGAGCGAAATATCAACTTTTTTCTTTGGTTCTGAAATTGCCTGTTCACATGAAACAGCCTGATCACCGGCAAGAGCCTTTCTCATACCTTCTACGATATAGATAAAGCCTGCTCCTCCGCTGTCAACAACACCCGACTCCTTAAGCACAGCCAGAAGCTCCGGTGTACGTTCAAGTGATGAGTGTAACTCAAGAAGAAAATCATCAAAGAAATCCTCGAAGGTGCTGTCATCCGTCACCCTCTCGGATGCATATCGAACTGCATCCTTGTATACAGTAAGAATTGTTCCTTCAACAGGTATAGAAACTGCTCTGTAAGCCTCTTCTACGCCGGATT
>DOVL01000104.1 GCA_003520105.1 Lachnospiraceae bacterium
GTTTTATGTTCTTCACCTATCTGATAAATCCTGTCCTTTAGCCTCCCTTTACCGAAAGAGACAGCGCCGAAAAGCTCAGTTTTTCGACCTGACCCAAGATAAAGAAGCGCTCTTGCATATTCCTTCTTACGTTCCGCAGAAGCATCTATCAGCATGTTTTCGTCACAGGCAAGCTCAATATCCTGCTGAACTGCGGCATAAACCATCCAGACAAGAGGATTGTACCAGTTGATCAGCAGTGCAATGAAATACAGGACAAGGAAAATATTATCATGTCTTCTGATATGCATCTTTTCATGTCCGAGAACCATTTCATATGTTCTACCACTGAGTTTCTCCGGCAGATATATCCTCGGTCTGAATATCCCTGTAACGCAGGCATCCTTTTCATTCTTCCAGCAAAATACATTTCTTTCGTCCTTAACCGGTACTGCCTTCCGACACTTCTTTCTGAACTGAGACATACGTCCAAGTGAATACGACCCCAGCATTGCTATACCCGCAAGCCAAGTCGAAATGACAATTGCAATGACAATATTTCCTGTGTCCGCGCTTCCTCCTTTTTTCGCACTGCCTGTATATCCGGTGCCGTCCGGGATTTCCGCGTTTTCTGCCGTTTTTCCGCCACCTGAAACTGCCGTTCCGTTTGGAGTTCCGGCATCTGTATCAGCTGATGCTTTATCGTCTGAAATATATGTATCCAAATTGGTAACGGTGGAATCACCTGAATGACTCACTTTTCCATCATCGAAGGCACCGCTATTCTCTGTGCTATCATTTTTCTTTCCGGTACTGTTTGCCGGATCATATGCGCCGGTATTTTCCTTCCGCCCCTGCTCTGACGACTTATCCTGAGCAGAAGAAGATTCAATGCCCAGTAGTTCACTGACAGTCGGAACAGTTGAAAAGCCCGCCGGAAGCGAAACAGGCACAAGAAGTCTGAAAAGAAGCACAACCCACAGGAGATTCAGTGTCCTCTTAGACTGTTTTCTGAATAAATACCTGAGTGCCAGAACAACCAGTATTATAAGTATTGTCACCGGCAGACCATTTATATAAAACCAGAATATATCCTTCACAAGCTCACCCTCTTCCCTTTCCATCTCTGTCGCTAAGACTTTTGTTGATCACGCTCCAGCCCTCGACCGATGGATTATTTCAATTAACAACCATCTATCAATATCCATTATTTTGTTTATACATATCGTCATGCATATTGTTTCATGATTTATTCGAATCCTTATATGCGGCGATCACTCTCTCCAGCTCCGCTATATCCTCATCGCTAAGCTTCTCCTCCCTGATGAATGTATTTACAAATTCAGGAAGTGATCCCCCAAAATATTTTCTGATAGCCTTTTTCTTCTGTGATGACTCGTATTCCGCTCTCGACATAAGGCAGCTGATATTTGCGTTTTCGTTTTTAACCATGTCCTTTTCGATAAGCTTTTTCAGTATCGTATACATGGTAGTACGGCGCCAGTCGAGCTTCTCGTCCGCAAGTCTTACCAGCTCCTTTGCCGGCATATCGCCATATTTCCATATCAATTCCATCAGGCTCATTTCCGCTTCTGTAAGATGCATTCCACACCATCCTTTCATTCATTACAATCAATTATCATCGGTAATAATCATATATTTAAAATCAGTCACCTTATTTTGTCTAAAATCTTTAGACAATTATAGTCTAAATCATATAGACATATTTGTCAATATCACATTCCGATATGATTAACAATAGTTTCTGTGCACAACAAGATCGGCACAGCCGAGATCCTCTCGACTATGCCGATCTTTCTTTAATGATAAACTATATTATTTATTCAAAGGATCTTAGCCCTTTAAAGACAACATTTTCAAACAATTACATTGCCTTAACTTTTTCAAACTCCTCAACGATCTCAGCTTCCGGCTTTGGTGTGAGAAGGCTCACAACAACGATCAGGAAGAGGCTTACGAGGAAGGCCGGAAGAAGCTCATAGAGATCCCAGTAGCCGCCCATCGGTCTCACAGCGAACTTCCAGATAAATACCATTCCGGCACCGCCAAGCATTCCTGCAAGAGCGCCGTATTTGTTGGTACGCTTCCAGAAGAGAGCCATCAGCATGATTGGTCCGAATACAGCACCGAAACCTGCCCATGCGAAGGAAACGATATTGAAGATTGAACTGTCAGGATTCCATGCGATAATAACGCCAAGGATCGCTACAACAACAAGTGTTATTCTTGCTGTAAGCATAGCCATCTTCTCACTCATCTTAACCTTGAAAACATCCTGAATGATATTTTCGGAAACAGCAGATGACGCAGCGATAAGCTGTGAGTCAGCAGTTGACATTGTCGAAGCAAGGATACCTGCTATGATAAGACCTGCAATAAGTGCAAACGCGAAACCGTGCTTACTGATCAGATTTGCGATCTCAACGATAAGTGTCTCAGCCTTTGAATAGCTTGTCAGGTCGTCATGATCAAGCATATCAGGAAGGCTCTTCATTGCTCTTGCAACGATTCCGAGGAATACAGCGATTCCAAGTGAAAATACAACCCAGATACTTGCAACACGTCTTGAGAGCTTAAGCTTCTGAGGGTCCTTGATTGCCATGAATCTGAGGAGAACATGAGGCATACCGAAATATCCGAGTCCCCACGCAAAGGTTGTAACTATATTAAAGAATTTATAAGCGCTTGATCCGCCCGTAACGTTACTATGTGTTGCAGAGAAGGTGAAATATCCCTTAAGGCTGTCAGCGTTATCGATAACTGCCTGAAGACCGCCCGCATTATTGATACCGTATCCGAGAACGATAAGAAGCGCGATAGTCATGATTATTGACTGAATAAAGTCTGTTCTTGAAGCAGCAAGGAAACCGCCGGTTGTTGTATATCCGATAATAATAACAGCCGATACGATCATTGCGAGCTGGTAATCAACGTCGAAAAGTGTCTTGAAGAGCTTACCGCAGGCAGAAAAGCCTGAAGCTGTATAAGGCACGAAGAAAACGATGATCGCAACAGCACCGATAAGAAGAAGGATATTGCTGTTATCCTTAAATCTCTTCTTGAAGAAATCAGGTATCGTGATCGCATTGATCTCAGCCGAATAGTTACGAAGTTTCTTGGCAACAAAAAGCCAGTTAAGGTAGGTTCCTATCGCAAGACCGATAGCAGTCCAGCCCGCATCCGCAACTCCCGAAAAATATGCGAGTCCCGGCACACCCATAAGAAGATATGAGCTCATATCCGAAGCCTCTGCACTCATGGCAGTAACAAATGGTCCGAGCTTACGTCCTCCGAGGTAAAAGTCACCTACATCATTTGTGTTCTTGGAACTGATAGCACCGATGATAAGCATCATTACAAGATATAATGATATCGATACCACAATTCCGATCTGAGCAGTAGTCATCTCTTTTGTCCTCCACATTTAAACATTTTTTCAACAAATAATTTAAAATACACAGCCTTCTTTGTCAAGATGCCGCATATCCGCTGTATTACTTAACCACAGCACTACTGCCGCCGCATGAGCTAAGGCTCACTGCGGCGGCAGTTATTATTGCTAAACTTTTAATCGTTTTGATCAAGTTTTCTCTTCTCATCTTTACTCTTCTGTTGCAGAAACCTCTGCAGTCTTAATGATAAACTTAACATTACCGGTCATACCATCTGAAAGACCTGCGAAGTTATCGTAATCCTGACCGGTTCTTATTACCTTCTGAACCTCAGCGGTAATAACGTCAAGATCCTTCTCTGCATCACCGAGTTTACCGACGATCTGATCTGTAGCCTGTTTAAGTTTTGATGAACCGTCTACAAGATCCTTGCTATGGCTGTCAAGCTCTGCTGCACCTGATGCAAGAGTTGAAGCTCCGCTGCTGAGCTGTGCTGCTCCGCTGCTGAGAGTTCCCGCACCATTGTTCAGTTCATTGAGACCGTTTGTAAGTGTAGGTACTGAAGCATAGATCCTGTCAAGTCCGTCGTCCAGACTTGCAACACCATCATAAAGCTTATTGAGACCCTTGTCAAGTTTGTCAGCCCCGTCTGCAAGCTGTGCAACACCATCCTTAAGAGCAGTGATCTTAGGTCCAAATGCAGCCATCTCACTCTTAACCATTGAAAGAGCCTGATCGATACCATACTCAACACCCTTATTGGTATAAACAGAGATGATGTACTCCATCTTACCTGCTATAGACTGCATCTCTTTGCCAAGCTCAGAGTAAGCATTACCGTAACCGGCTGCAAAAGCATTTCCGATTATCTTAACGTAGCCTTCTGTAACCTGCTGAGTGATATAATCCCTTTTTGAAATACCATTCTCATCTTTTTTCTCGAATTCAGCCTTAACACCCTCTCTTACTGCAGGAGTGAGCATTGCCTTAGTCTTTTCCAGATTTTCTTCTGTTCTAAACGCTGCTTCAAGTTTTGCCACGATAGCATTATATACAGCTTTATCTGTTTCACTGCTTTCGTCAAATTGAAGAATATTTTTAAGAACATCTCCTGATATAACTACACCGGCCAGTGTTGCGTTCTGATCATTATTATATAATTGTGTATATGCATTAGTAATATATGTATTTACTTTTGCACTTCCTATTGCTGCACTTCCAAGGTCAGTACCCATGATAAGTGTAACCATATTCGTGAGGTATTCCTGAACCTTATCGTCAACAAGAGCCTTGCCCTCATCAGAAGCCATATATTCATCAACCTTACTGTCGATGATTCCATTTACAGTACTTGCAATAAGTCCCTGAACATTTTCATCAGCAATGATCTTCTGAACATTCGGATCTTCCTTGGCTGCCTCAGCTGCCTTCTTGGTAATATACTCAGTCTTCTGGTTGTCATCCATGCTTGAAAGTGCTGCAAGGTCACCTGTGGAAATAGATACGCCTTTCTCTGCAAGCTCCTTCTCAGCCGCCTCAGAGATGGCCTTGATTGCAGCTGCCTTCTGATCTTCTGTGAACTGAATATCCTTGGCATCCGGTATTTCCGGAAGATTGATTCCCTGAACTGCTCCGTTCAGCTGATCAAGTCCGCCTGAAAGCTTGGCAGAACCGGCAAGCACACCATTTTCTCCTTCGAAGGCTGCCTTAAGCTGTCCTGCACCGATGTCAGCGCTCTCAAGTGCATTTGCAAGTGTGATTCCGCCTGAATAGAGCTGTACTGTACCATCGCTCAGTCTGCTTGCACCATTTGCGAGCTGAGTAGCTCCGTTTGAAACCTGTGTAGCTCCGCTTGAGATCTGTGAAACTCCGTTGGTATAGCTTACGATTCCTGAAGCAAGACTGCTTACACCCTTCTGATACTCATCAACAAGCTTATTTACTTCGCTCTCAATCGCTGAGAAATCGATATCCTCGATGTTTTCACCGATCAGACCTGTTGCAGCAACTGTAAGAGTCATATCGAGCTTGAAGTTTGTTGCATCAGCTGTTACTTCAAAATAGTCAGGTATCTCGATGGCAACCTTCTCTGTTGTCTTGTCAAGATCCTTCTGAAGTCCCGGGAGACCAAAGCCGAGAACTACACTCTTGCTGCCGTCTGAGATATATTTACCATTAGAAACTTGTATATTTGCGAAACGTGAGTTGTCAAGGAAGAAGCCTGTAACCATGATGAAAGGAACATAGGTATCGTCCTGCTTAGCCTTATTGACATACTCGAAACGTATCTTAACCTTGCCGCTCTTGCCTGCGATCTGCTCCGGTGTAACCTCTGCGCCATCCAGATAATAAGTAACCTTAACCTCTACAGGAAGCTCCTTATCAGTCTTGCCCTGATAATAAATAGGATTGCCGTTTGCCTGCCAGGTTACCTTGTCACCGTTCTGTGTGAACTGCTCGTCACCCTTAACGTTCTCGATATCGGTAAGATTGCTGACATCCTCGATAACATCAGCGTGTTCCTTGTTCTTAAGCCACTCGCTGACAATAACGTCCTGCTTATTACCGCTGGCATCCGTTATAACATAAATGGTCTCATCCTTGTCAGAATCCACCTGATCACTTTGCTTGATCATTCCGCTGATCATACCACCGAGATCGGCACTGCCTTCCTCTGTAGTAGCCTCTTTATCTTCTTCGACAGCTTCCTGAACAGACTCAGTTGCAGGAGCATTTGCCTCTATTGTATCAGATTTTTTACTGGTGCTTCCGCAACCCGCAAGACCGAGCACCATAGCCATTACTATAGCAAGTGAAGCAACTCTTTTCTTTCTCATTTTATTCTCTCCTTCCACAGCCTAAACTGCATTTCCATTGTTATCTGAATAGTTTGAGATCATTGTATTTACATCAGCGACCTCGGTACTGTTATTTGCATAATTACCTTCTGCAACCTCTGCCTGAGCAGTTCCTGCAGTATAACTACTCTGTGCTGCTGCCTCAGCTGCCTTCACACCCTTGAAACTGAGTGATGTTGCAGTGATAAATCTGTTGAACAGTCTCAGGAAAGCAGGAAGTACAAATATAACTACAAGCATACTTATGATCGCACCTCTTGCCATAAGCTTACAGAGGGAACTGATCATATCTATATTTGAATACATGCCGACTCCGAAGGTTGCTGCGAAGAATGTAAGTGCACTGACGATGATCGAATTGATAGAACCCTTAAGTGCCTCAGCTGCTGCATCCTTGCCTGAAAGTCCGGCGAGCCTTGCATCCTTAAATTTATTTGACATGAGTATTCCGTAGTCAACCGTTGAACCGAGCTGGATAGTACCGATTACGATCGATGCAACGAACGGAAGTACTGCTCCGGTGTAATAAGGAATACCAAGGTTTATAAATATAGCGAACTCAATCGCACATACAAGTACGATCGGTACCGATACTGACTTAAATACGAAGAGAATGATTATTGCAACAAGTCCGATCGATACTGCATTTACTCTGTTGAAATCCTTGTCTGTGATCTCGATAAGATCCTTGGTACAAGGTGCTT
>DOVL01000249.1 GCA_003520105.1 Lachnospiraceae bacterium
TTATATGAATCTCCGTTCATATGAAAGTATATTCATATATTCATAATTTGTCAATACATTTTTTTATTTATTCATAACAAAGCTTTTACCGGAATACAGTTCAATATTTATATGGAAGTCTTTTATATATATAATAGGAACGCAGTTTTCTGTTTTATAAAAAAGCCCAGACGCGCAGGTCCGAGCTTCTATATAAAGTATGTTTTTATTATACATTTTATGGATTAAAAGGACGCCAGTTCATATTTATATGAATATCATAATCCTGACCTCACCCGACAAACTCCCCAACTACTCTGAGGAACTCCCCCGGCTGATCATAAAAACAGGTATGAGTTGCCTTCTTTATAGTTACCATCTTCTTAACCGGTGCCTCTATATCCTCAAAACACCTCTCCAGAAGCTTTGAAGGACAGATAAAATCTTCATCTCCGGTTATAAAGAGTACGGGCATGTCAAAATGCATATTTGCCCTGAAATCATGTGAAAGAAGCGTTCTGTAGCTTCCGGCAAGGAGTTTCGGATCAGTCTTGATCATGGCCATCTTCTCTTTTCCGTTAAGAAATGGCGTCGTTTTAAACTCTTTTACCGGAAACTTACGCGCATCCTTTGCGATATATTTTGCTCCCAGCATTGAAAACTTCCTCAGCTGTTTCATAAATCCCTTATCCATCTCTTTAACTCCAATTGAAGCGTCCATAAAGGCATACAGTTTCTTCGTATCACCCGGCGAGTTCTGAGCCAGCCCTTTTATCCATTCACATGAAACCTTCAGCCCTTCATGGTAATTAACATGCTGTCCGACACCTATATAATACGACACATTATCCGGACACCTCTTAGCATATTCTGCGCCGATAAGGCTTCCCCATGAAAAGCCGACAAGGATTAACTTATCAAAGTCCAGTTTAGTATGAAGATATGAAATAAGCTCGTCAATATCCTTCATATAATCCGCAACACTACCTGTTTTTGCGATCTCGGCCGCGCTGTTTCTGTTCGCCAGAAGTGTCTTGCAGCTGTTTCTCTGATCCCAGTTTACAACTGTATAGGATTTTTCCCAACCGGCCTGAAGAGCATTGCACAGCCCGGCAACAGATCCTCCCGGACCACCGTGTAGGAAAAGCAGCACCGGATTTTCCTTGTTCTCTCCTCTTACCTGAACATACTGCTTGATTCCTCCAATCACAGGGTATTCATATAAACATATCCCATTCTCACCATATTGATTTAATATTTCATCATTATTCTTATTACTCATCCTTCTCTCCTTCCGTCGGCATCGACATGAGATAAATATTTCTCAGCTTTGCAGCCCCTGAAACTTCCTTCCTCTGATACCTGTCAACAACCCCATACATTTCGCCAAGCATTAACGAAAAATCTTCATCCGAAAGCCTGATCGCATAATTAAAAGCAAACAGCTTATCTCTTTCCACGTCAGCATCTTCCCTTTTGAAATATACATCGCAGAGTCCGTATAGCCTGAGCAGCATGGCTGTCATCATCTTCATTCCGTCCTCACTGCTCTCAGGCGCATTAACGTATATAGTTTTTATCGAATATATATTTTCTGTTTGACCCCTGACTTTATTCGTATCAACGACTTCGATGATTCCGGCTTCAAGCATCTTATCAATCTTTCTGTAAACGGTTGCCCTCGGAATATCCTCAGCCTTTTTAAGTATTTCCGAAATTGTAAGTCTTCCCTCAACTCTGATCAGTTGTATCAGATTATTAGCTACGGGATCTGTCAGAATTTTAATAATCTTTTCCATCTATAAGCTCCTCGTCTCACTATTATCACTATATGAGATTAGTCTATCTCTCATCACTCTATCTGTCAACAAATATCTGATTTCTGATTACAAAATTCTTCATTCATGTTATTATTATCAAGTGTAGCAGTTTCATAATAACTAGACTTGGCAGACAGACAACACATAAAGCAATAAGGGAAACAAATATGGCAGAAGCACTTACCAAAGCCGGAAGAAAGATAGAAACACAACTGAAAAAGCTTATAAAAAGCAGATACTGGCTCACAGTCATGATAATGATGCTGGTCCTGATAGTTTTTAATATACTCACGGTATCGGAGGGCTTCTGTAATTTCTTCACAGCAAATATCATGCCGATCTTCCTGAATACCTACGGAAGACTCACTGACATCTTCCCTTTCTCGTTCGGAGAGATAATGATAATACTGGGAATCCTTATCATATTTGCAGCCGCAATAATCGCTGTTCTTATGATAATTCTCAGAAAGAAGAAGGGCTTCTTCAGATTCAGCAAGGTTTTCTATAAGACTTTTCTTATGATCATCCTCTCTGCCGCTCTTCTTATGACCTTCAACTGTTCGATCCCTTACGGCTGTTCGGAGCTGGAAATGAAAAAGCACGCAGGAAACTACAGTATAAATGAACTGGAGCTTCTGCGTAACTATCTTACAGAAAAATGCAACGAATATGCCGCTTCCTTTCCCAGAGACAGCAGTGGCCGCCTGATATATGATCCGGATGTAGATAAGCTTAACAGAGAAGCAAAAAGGATGATGCATAAGCTTTCGGACAAATTCCCAAGGCTCAGCGGTTTTTATCCGGACATCAAGCCTATATTTAACTCAACGCTTATGTCTCAGAGCTATACGCTGGGAATATATTTTCCTTTCTCTCTTGAGGCCAATTATAATCCGAAAATGTATGT
>DOVL01000036.1 GCA_003520105.1 Lachnospiraceae bacterium
CAAGGCCTGCTGCTTTTCTGTCACTTATCTCAAACAGGAACTGGTTTGCGGTTGTTCTCAACCTGCCAAGCTCAATAGCGAGATCCTCCACCTGAGCTTCTCCACGCTGGAAAACCTCTTTTCTGATCTCTGACACTTCCTTGTCATATTTTATATTGTATCCGCCGCCCGGAGCTGTCACAAGATTGATACCCAGGTCCGTACGTGGCTTCTCCATCTTCTCTGCAGCCAGGAAGTTGTAATAATCAGTATCATGAGTAAGGTCACCATTATATGTTCTGGTTGCCTTCTTATCCATCTCTTCGATCTTGGCATTGTAGATGGCATCCTTATCCTTCTTATCAATAGGCTTTGTGAAGGATGACATAAGGCGATCTGCCGCCTCAACCTCATCACTCTTACTGAGAATAGCGCCTATCTGACTGTACATATCATCAAATATAACATTGTTATATCTGAGGTTAGCCAGCTCTTTCTTATCAAATATAGCATCACGCTCATCGCTGGCCTTCCTGCCTCGATTAACCATCTGATTAAGACGTTCACGGTAGAGAGCCTTCTGGAGATCGATCTGCTTATTCTGATCAAGAGAAGTAATATACTCCTTAAATATCTGATCATGGAAGTCTTCTTCTCTTTCAAGAGCAAGCTTCTGCATTTTTATCATTTCAGTGGCAAGCTTGGTAGTATTGTTCTCAAGTGCCTTGAGTTCATTGATAACAGTCTGCTTATATTCCTCATCAAACTTAGTCCTTACCCTGTCATACTCAAGCTGCTGAGCATTAAGAGGAGCAAGGAGCGCTGTATTTTTAACATTCTTTCTGACAAAAGCATCGAATCTTTCCAGAACATCTCTCTTCTTGATAGCTGTATCAGCCTTATCAAGATCAATATTAAGCTTGTAGAGATCTTCTGCTATCTGATCATAATTCTTTCTTTCATCATAATCATCAGCTTCTTTTCTGAGACTTCTCGCCTTATAACTGATAGCTCCGATCATGGCAAACATAAAGGTGTCGCTCGGACTCCAGCCACGAGCCATGGCACCGACTTCATAAGTAGCAATTCTGACATTGTCTATCAGTGCAACACCGTTAACCGGCTTAATGAACCTACGCATATCCTTAGCCGAATAATTATTGAATCTATTAAGATCAATCTTGGAAAGCTTCTCAACACGATAGCTCATGTTGTCGATAGCCTTCTCATAATCCGTCTTGAATTCTTTTTCTTTATCCTTATCCCAGCCCGTACGCTCATATTCCTGTCTCTTATATTCTGCACGCACAAGATCCACGATGGAATGTGTAAGATACATATATTGAATAAGGTTATCATGCTCATGTTTATTCAACTCATCATACATCTCTATCTGAGTTGTATTAAATGAAGTATGAAGAAGAGGTCCGTTCTGGACAAATCTGATAAGCTCGCCAATATGCGGCTTCTCTGTCATCAGCTTTCTGAGGTCTCCCTGCTCATAATCACAGAGAAATGCCATATCAAGATTGAACTGCTTAAGTTCTGAATGATCCAGATCACATGAATCAGCCTGACGTATGTAAGCTGACTGGAGTTCACGGAGTTCATATTTCTTACGGTTAAGACTTGATGGAACTCTCTGTTCCTTTGTGTATTTAAATACAACAGCATCCGAAAGCTTCTGATCCTGAGCCACAAGAGTACAACATCCCTTGGCAAGCTCAAGCTGGAAGCCGAGATTCTCCTGGGTATACTGTTTTCCTTCAGTTTCCGGATGATCCTTAAGCCAGAATTTTCTCTTTAATGAAAACTTATCAAAATCCTTAGCCGGACGGATTACCTCAAGCTTTCCGTCACGATCCTTTTCGGCAACAAAGCACTTATACTGGATCCTGCCGACAAAATGCTTGATATTTTTCTCTTCTGCTTCTTTGAAGATTTTATCCTTATCCTGCTTATATTTCTCAGGATCATTTTCCTTAGCTTCATCAAGATCTATTTCAGTTCTGGTCTCGATTGACTCGTATGCATTCTTGATCTGATTAAGGATAAAAAGCTTCTGTACGCGCGCGATGGTTGTCTCATCAAGACCCTTCTCTGCAAGTCTCTCACCAATAGTATCCTCAATCGAACGCACTCCATGTGTAAAGTTCGAAACGATAAGGTTATCCTTTAATTCATTATCTGCAGGAACATTTCCCTCTGTAAGCGCATGAAGATAAGGAAGCTCAATCTCTGCAAGATCTCCGTAGAGAATACGGAACAGATGATCAGCCTTCTTAAGGTCTTCTTCGTTTATATTGTTTATATTATATTTAGGAAGCTTATCGAAGGTATCCCTTATAACGCTGTCCTTAACCTTAAACTTCTCGTAGCAGTCGGTAAACATCTTCTCGAAGAATATCTGAACGTCTTCCTCGTCATTAAGAAGAAGTACCATTTCCTCGGTACCGAGAGTATCGAAATTATCAATCGCCTTCTGGCGCTGCTGCTTAACACGAGCTCTTTCCTTCTCTTCGTTCTTCTTCTCCTGCTTCTCAGCCTCTACTCTGGCTTTTCTTTCTTCCAGCTGCTTCTCACGGGCAGCCTTCTCTCTCTCTTTATTTAATCTTTCTCTCTCAGCTATATCTGCCTTGACAGCTTCATCATCAACATATTTCTTTCTAGCCGCTTTCTCGGCTTTAAGACGATCCATCTCGCGATCATAATCCTGCTTACCAATCTGTTTATCAGCACCCTTGCCATAATAATTTTCAACTTCAAATTCCTTCATGTATCGGCATCCTCCTTGCACAAACTATCTTATTTATTATTGACACTATGTTTTATTAACTATGTCAGTATCTATAAGTAACACTCTATGACAAATATAACATTTAAAGCGTAACAAAAGAGCAACAAAAACAAGCCATGATCCGAACGCAGTGAGTTTATAAAACAAAAATCCACCGGACCGCCTTTTGCAGGACAGCCCGATGGACCATGTTATATGGATATATGGAAACCATTAATAACCATAATTGTTATTTAGTTATTCTACATCCTGAAGAGCTTCAAAGTTCTCTTCACCAGTTCTTATCTTAACTACTCTGCTTACAGGGTATACGAAGATCTTACCATCACCGATCTTACCGGTGTAAAGAGTTCTCTTGGCAGTTTCAATAACACTGTCAACAGGGATACCGCTTACTACAACCTCAAGCTTGATCTTAGGAAGGAGCGTCATATCCATCTCAACTCCACGGTACATCTCGCCGGCACCCTTCTGGATACCGCAGCCACTTACCTGAGTTACTGTAATACCTGTAACACCGAGTTCATTAAGTGCTCTCTTGATCTTGTCATAACGTGAAAGCTTTGTGATAATAACGACTTTATTGATGCCTGTGTCAGGGATGGTACCCTTCATAGCTTCAGTAATATTTTCTACAGGAACTGCTGCCTTCTTCTTAGCTTCGCTGGCCTTATCATAGTCAGTCTCACCAAGGTTTGTGTTCTCGTTCTCGTTCATCATAGCATTTGACATATCCATGATACTGAAGCCTGAGTATGCTGATGCAAGACCATGCTCTGAAAGGTCAAGACCTTCAAGCTCTTCCTCCTCCGAAACACGAAGACCGAAGATTGCTTTGATTATTGAAAATACGATTATCATACAGATTGCTGCCCAGGCTGCTACCGATACAAAACCTAGTAACTGCTTTCCGAGAAGTTCAAAACCTCCACCATAGAAGAGGCCTTCAAGCTCATCATTTCCCGGAGCTGTCTTTGTTGCGAAGAGACCAACTGCGATGGTACCCCAGATACCGTTCATCATATGAACTGCACATGCACCAACAGGATCGTCGATGTGAAGCTTGTAATCAAGGAGCCATACACCAAATACTACGAGGAGACCTGCAACTGCACCGATTACGATTGCGCCTGCTGCATCAGTAACATCACAAGGAGCTGTGATTGCTACGAGACCTGCAAGTGAAGCGTTGAGACACATTGAAACATCAGGTTTCTTATATTTAACCCACGTAAAGATCATGCAGACAACTGTTGCTACTGAAGGAGCGATTGTTGTTGTTACAAATACTGATGCAAGCTGATCAACTGATGTACAAGCTGCACCGTTGAATCCATACCAGCCAAGCCAGAGGATAAATACACCAAGTGCACCGATTACGAGGTTATGTCCAGGGAAAGCGTTAACCTTAACAACCTTACCATTCTCATCTCTCTCGAACTTACCGATACGAGGGCCAACCATCTTGGCACCTACAAATGCTGCGATACCACCTACCATGTGGATTGCACATGAACCTGCGAAATCATGGAAGCCAAGCTCTGCAAGCCAGCCGCCGCCCCAGATCCAGTGTGCCTCGATTGGGTAGATAAGTGCTGAAATGATTCCTGAGTATACACAGTAGCTGAGGAACTTAGTTCTCTCTGCCATAGCACCTGAAACGATTGTTGCTGTTGTAGCACAGAATACAAGGTTGAAGATGAAGTTTGACCAGTCAAAGCTTCCATAACCTGTAAAGATATCAAAACCTGGTTTTCCTATGAAACCTACAACGTCCTCACCTAAGAGGAGTCCAAAACCTATAAGTATAAATACAACGCAGCCAATACAGAAATCCATGAGGTTCTTCATCAGGATATTTCCTGCGTTCTTAGCTCTTGCGAAGCCTGACTCAACCATTGCAAAGCCGGCCTGCATCCAGAAAACGAGTGCTGCTCCTATAAGGAACCAGACTGCAAATAATTCTCCATGTAATGCTTCAAAAATTTCTTCCATAATGTACTCCTTTCTTTATGTAAACCAAAGATGTTTTATTTGTCTTTATTTCATAAAAGAGAAAGCGCCTCGGATCTGATTTAATGATCCGAAGCGCCATTGCTTCTCTAAAATATTCTTTTATCGATAACTGATCATCCGGTCTGATCGACCTCATTAGTTAACACTGAACAGCAGCTTGCCGTAACTTGGGAATGGCCAGTATCTCTCAGATGTAAGCATCTCTGCCTCATCTACATAGCCTCTCAGCTTATCCATTGCAGGAATAACTGCATCCCTTACTGCCTCTGATGTCTTGATGATATCATCATAAGACTTAAGCTCCTCAAGAACAACCTCGAGCTTCTCAACTGACTCCATGATGTAATCTGTCAGCTCTGAAAGTCTCTCCATGGTTGATACCTCGTAGTTGCATTTAACCTTATCACTTACTGACTTCATAAGTGAAGTTGTCTTAGCCAGGCTGTAGAGGTAACCTTC
>DOVL01000021.1 GCA_003520105.1 Lachnospiraceae bacterium
GCGGAAAGCTTAGCCATAACCGCCTGTTCACCTTCCGAGAGTTTCTCTCCTGCCTCAACGATCCACAGTACGATATCCGCATCGGAAAGCCCGCCGGAGATTTCTGTATTCATGAAATCTCCAAGCTTATTTCTTGAACGGTTCATTCCCGGCGTATCAAGAAATACGATCTGTCCTTCATCACAAGTATATACGGTTGATATTTTCTTTCTTGTAGTCTGAGCCTTGCTGCTCATTATCGCAATCTTCTGTCCGATGACTGAATTCATCAGAGTTGATTTACCAACGTTCGGTCTACCCACGATAGCAACAAAACCCGATTTGAAATTATTTGTCATGATTTAATCCTATAATCAATACTATGATTTATATATATTTTCAACAACGCCGAACATGTCAGCCGCTTCCTTAATCTTGTTCTCGTTTCCGACAGCACAGACAACCGGCGAATCAGCCAGAACCTTTACATACGGAGCAAGATTTCTGATGGTCTCGCTGTCAGCCGAAAGTATCTCATCTCTCTCCTTCTGCAGCATCTCATCATCGACACCTGCAAGATAGCTTGCGTATGAGAAGTTCGCCAGCGACTGAGGTGTAAGCGGCGGATCAATACTGCCGATGGTTCCGATGATGTATTTGGTCATGTCTCTTTCACTGACATCAAAGGCTTCAACATATTTATATGCATCCTTAAACACATCAAATGTCTCCGTAAGGTTCGGATCTCTGTATGATGTCATAAGTGTGATTCCGGATCTGCTGAAGCTTCCCGAACATCCGTAAGCACCACCCTTAACTCTGACATTTATCCAGAGATAATCGTAGCCAAATATGATTCTTAATATATTCAGCGAACCTGTGTAAGGAAGCCCGGCCTTCTTAAAGCTTGCCGCCGCTGCACAATACTGAACCTGTGAAGCAGCTGTAAAGCCTTCATTTTTAACCGCAAGCTTGAAATCCGTATTCTCTGCTATAACTTCATCAGACAAAGTATCTGTAATGACACCCATCTTACCCGCAAGAACATCCTCAGCCTTCTTATCCGATGTATAAGAAACTATCAGATTATCCTTACGAAGTATCTTCTTCAAAACATCTTTAAGAAGCTTGCAAATTTCATCGTATAATTCATCAAAATCTCTGTCGAGTTTGTCTATAAAACGGTAATAGTCCACACCTTCCTGGCGTTCCTTTATTGCATTGGCAGCATTCAGATATGAAGCCGCTCTCTGTCCGGCTGTAAGATGGCCCGATTCAACAAGATCGTTTTTGATATTTGCCTTGGTCTCGGCAATTATCTCCTTAAGCCTCTTTCTGTCTGTAATATGCGATCTGTTAAGTATCTCTTCGATGAGCCTGATCCCTTCGGTAAGCTTATCATCAAAGCACTTGGTCTTCGCATAGAAATACGGCACAGCCTTGCCGGCCACAGTTGTAAGAACCGTTGTTCCGAAAGCTATACCTCCGGTCTCTATATCTATCTCGCCCGCCAGCTGACTCTCACTGTAATTATCAGTATCAACGTATTTCAGAATCTCACAGAGCAGCGATGCTGCCGATATTTCATCGTTAGCAAGACAGCTTGTGTCAAAAGTAAATTCAAGATAGCTGATACCATTCGTGAAAATATCATGCTGAACAACTTTAACTTCGTCTATCTCAGCGACTCTGTTCTTCAGCTTACGCGCTTCCTTCTTGATGTCGGAAATAGTAAGCATAGGAATCTTCTCAAGATCCTCATCCGGTGAAGGCTCCTCCTGATATTTTTTAAGATGAATCGTATCGTTTACAATCTTCTCTTTCTCTTCGTCAGTCATTTCAGAACAGATCTTATCAAGTCTGTCTAAAAGCGCCTTCTCCTGCTTTGCGGCAATTTCTTTCGAAGGCTTTGTAACTCCGTAAGACTTGTGAGGATTATCAAGGATGTATTTTCTGATAACCTCTTCGAAATATCCTTCCTCGATACCCTTCCTGAGTTCCACATATACATCATCAAGAGAAAATCTTGTGAAAGCCTCCTGCTCGTCATAGAGCCAGCTTCCCATTGCATCAAGAACAAGTATCAGTCCCTTTGGATAACGTCCGTAATTGGACTCTTTATGTTTAAATTCAAAATGATTAAGCGCAGCCTCAAGTGATCTCTTATCAAGTCCATCATCCGCAAGCTTTCTGAGAGTATCGTCTATTGTCTTGATAAATATTTCCTTATTTTCCTCATCGGAATTTCTTGCGATGATGGAAAATTCAGGCTGCATTATCTCATCTTCATAGTTGCTGTCAACCTCTGCACATATACCGGTATCAACAATAGCCTTTTTAAGAGGCGCACCCGGTGCGTCGAGAAGCATATAGCATAAAATATCAAAAGCTGTATTTAACTTAACATCGGTACTTTTTCCGATAACCGTATTATATGAGAGATATGTGTTTCCGGTAAGCTCATCCTCCTCGGAAACAGCGTAATACGATGTATAATCTCTGGGCTTATCAAACGCAGGCTGTTCCTTTATAGTCGAATCGACCTCCTGGAGGTCATAATCTGAGAGATATTCCTTGTCGAGGAACTCAAGTCTCTCGTTAAAATCCATATCACCATATAAATAAATATAGCTGTTCGAAGGATGATAGTATCTGCCGTGATAATCAAGATACTCCTCTCTTGTAAGGAAAGGAATGTCGTCCGGATCACCGCCGGAATCAAGATTATAGATACTGTCAGGATATAAAGACATCGTTACGGCACGACCTGCAGCGGCATCAGCCGATGAATACACACCTTTCATCTCATTATATACAACGCCGTTTATGGTAAGCGGTGAGTCAACACTTTCCATCTCATAATGCCAGCCCTCCTGCTTGAATATTTCTTCCTTGTCGTAAATATTCGGATTAAATACGGCATCCAGATATACATCCATAAGATTCTTGAAATCTTTATCATTGCAGCTTGCCACCGGATACATAGTCTTATCAGGATAGGTCATTGCATTGAGGAATGTATTGAGCGAGCTCTTGCAAAGTTCTACAAAAGGATCCTTTACAGGATATTTCTTCGAGCCGCAGAGAACGGTATGTTCAATAATATGCTGAATACCCTTACTGTTTGTAGGCGGTGTTCTGAAACCTATACAGAAAACCTTATTATCATCACTGCAGTCCACAAGAAGCACTCTCGCACCGGATTTGTTGTGACGGAGGAGATAGCCTGTACCGTCCTGCTCCGGAAGCGGTTGTGAACTAATTAAGGTGTAGTTATCAATACTATCTATTTTTATCAATTTTAACCTCTCATTTTTCTACCACCTCACCATCATAACAACGCATTATCAAATGCATATTCTGATGTTTCGGTGGATATACATCCAGACTATTATTAATAATTATCACTCTACAATGTCATGACTACACTTAATTATTCCACGTGGGAGGGCGTCCTTGGAGTTCTTCCACGGAGCATCCTTGTAACGGTAGTCATATTTATCTATGAACCAGCTAACGTCAGAATTGACGCGTTCTATATTTTCGAAGAAGACCTTATTCAGGGCTTCAGTAAAATCATCGCACTGTGATTTGCTGAGCTTTTCAACGGCTGTATCGTAGAGAAGCCCGTAATGATATATGCAGAAGCCTTTGCCTTCTCTAAACTTGGCAGGAAACTCCTTATCATTCTTCCACATATAAAATATGGTATCAATGTATCTCGGGAAGATCTTCTCTATCCTCTCGCAGATAAAGCAGCTTGCTTCAAGCTGATCGATATAGGTACCGACAGCACTCTTACTTGAGCCCTTACTGAAGAGGCCGGTCTTGGCAGCATGCCCTTTTGCGGCAGCTTCCCTGATATCTCTTATAGCCTTATTCATATGTGTATTCATCATAAGAGCAAGACCAAGCCTGTTCTTCTCAGCATAAAGCATCCTGACGTGAGGCGGGCAGAACCAGAGTTTATCGGTCTGCTCTCTGTTATCATCCTCCATATAGCTTGGTCCCATGGTAAAATCAATCGAATCCCTTTCGAGATCCTTATAAAGCCTGCACAGCGGACATTCGCATCCGCTGCTCCAGGCGTCATTTACGGGAATTGTATATATCTTCTCTGCCATCTAACATCTCCATTATATACCAAACGCAAATATGCAAACAAAGCAACATCATAATCCGCATTTATCAGCGTGCATCATATTCCGTATATACCGACGTATTATATATAATCATCTAATCAAATAACGTGTTATTAACAATAAATGATTTTCAAATTATAAAACGTTCTTGATAGCCTCAAGAAGCTCGTCATAGCTTTCATAAGCCGGAAGATCCGGATACTCAGCCTTGATAGCATCTGTTGATCTGAAAAGGAAACCCGCCTTACTTGCAAGGATCATTCCGAGATCGTTATGGCTGTCACCGCTGGCAATTGTTTCAAAGCCTACTGACTGGAGAGCCTTAACTGTTGTAAGCTTAGACTGCTCACATCTCATCTTAAATCCTGTGATCTCACCATCATCAGCAACCTCAAGTGTATTGCAGAAAAGTGTAGGCCAGCCAAGTTTCTTCATTAGAGGCTTAGCAAACTGTGTAAATGTATCACTGATGATAATAACCTGAGTAAGCTCTCTAAGGCTGTCAAGGAACTCTCTTGCGCCAGGAAGTGGATCGATCTTAGCAATTGTATCCTGAATCTCTTTAAGACCAAGTCCATGCTCCTTAAGGATACCGATTCTCCACTTCATAAGCTTATCATAATCAGGTTCATCTCTTGTTGTTCTCTTCAGTTCAGGAATACCGCTTGCTTCTGCGAAAGCTATCCAAATTTCCGGTACAAGAACTCCTTCAAGATCCAGACAAACTATATTCATATCACTCATTTTATTTTCCTCCTGAGT
>DOVL01000246.1 GCA_003520105.1 Lachnospiraceae bacterium
ATAAGCTTGTAATCATCCTTGGTAACTGTTCTTGGAAGGACGAAATCATAGTACATACCATCATCGATCTGAGGTCCGATGGCATACTGTACATTTTCCTTTCCAAATATCTCGATAACTGCTTTTGCAAGAATGTGTGCCATTGAATGGCGGTAATTTGCGAGGAAATACTCGCGGTATTCCTCTTTTGTCATATCTTCTCTTGACATTTTTCTCTTCCTCCTATAAAGATTCAAAAATAATTTCTGGCATCCATAAGTTGCGCATGTACTTGACTCGCTCAGTACGCAAAAAGTCCCTCGCATCACATATAGTGACACAAGGGACGCAAGTTACTTTGTTGCGCGGTTCCACCCGGCTTATCCGAATATTCTGTCATATCGTCATTCGACACCGGATCATCCGGATCGTAAAAAAACGACGATATCCTCAAACGGATCTCTCATTCTGATTATAACGGAATCACCGTACCTGTTTGCAGGTCTCTCCGAGGTAGTTTTCGTGAAGGCTACTATGCCGGACGCTTCCAGCACTGACTCCGAAGCATAAGATCATCTTACGATTTCGTCAGGCGTCTTTCTCTGTGACATTTCACACAACCTACTCTTCTCATCATAGAGTTAATTATATGAAGATTAGTTTATGCCATCGATAAACTTTTTCTGCTGTGCAGTCTTTCGGCTCGCTGAGCCTTCTGTTCATCGATGATGAGGCATTGCCTCATATAGAATAAAGCTATCACAGATTATAAATCACGCATTTTCAATTGTAAAGCGGAAAAAGCATTATTTAGGATATTTTCCGGTTATCACTGGTTGATATAATTATCTATCACCTTTCATATTATCAATTGTTATGATCAGAATCACATCCCCCTCAACCATTACGGCTTAGTAGTGCCCTGTATTTCTCTTACAGCGGCAGATCCTTCTTCTTAAATACCACTGCGCCTGTCACGAAAGCTGCCAAAGCTATAACTGAAGGGATTATCAGATGTTCTGCCCAGTCAGCCTTACCGAAAAGAACCGATTCATAATCGTAGAAGGAACATATTGTGGCATATTTCATATCCTTAAGGCCGTCAACTCCCAGCCTTCCAAACATTGAAAGCATATTTACAAGTATTGATTCTCCCACAAATGCTCCGGCGAGTCCGAGTGAATACTTCGAAGAATTGAAGATTCCCGAAAAAGCCATACACACTGCCGCAAGCGTGAGACACACTACAAAGGCCGAGATATTTACTTCTATGATCATCTTTGTTGTTATATTTCCTGCAAGACCTGTATATCCGATCGTTGCCATGCTTATCGGGTTCGATGAATTGATTGCAATATGTGCAAGCGTTTCAATTCCGAACATAAGCGCCAGTGACGTGATCATAAATACCGATTGTGTAAAAGCAACTGCTTCACGCCTGACGGATGTTGATAATACATAAGCCATGGAGCCCTTGTCAACCTGACCGGCTATAAGTTTATTTGATGTCACCAGAACATAGATGCCCGGAAGTATCGTTGTCATCATCCCGTAAAATATCGTAAACAGCATAGGCTGTGTCATTTCCAGTGCAGCAAACTGTATACAGAGTATAGTCATTACCCCCGTCATTGCCGACCAGATAACCCAATTTGATTTTATTGATTGTTTAAAAAGCGGTAAACTGAACATTTTTCATCCTCCTCATTTAGCTGACTTTGCTTTCTATGTTTTCCATATAATAATCTTCAAGTGTGTAAGGCATATACTTCATATATCTCACGCTGTATCCGGCCAGTATTTTCATAAGTGTATTGGCATCAGCCGCCCGGCTTGAAGCCACCTTTATGATCACGTGTCGATGCTCCCGGCTAAAGCTCTCAACCTCGAAAGGATTCGCCTCCATAAAGTTTCTGAACTTCTCATCCGTCTCGAAGCCTATCCGGTATCTCTTCTCCTCCCTGTCAGAGTAAACGCTACTGTTGATCTCCTCTATAAATCTCCCGTTATGGATGAAACCGACTCTGTCGCAGGTATCATCAAGCTCCTTAAAAATATGACTGCTCATAAATACGGTGCATCCTCTTTTTTTCTCCCGTAATATAAGTTCTATAAGCGTATCTCTCATCAAAGGATCAAGCCCCGTAGATGGTTCATCCAGCAGCAGAACATCCGGTTTACCCATAAAAGCTGCGACCAGTGCGGTCTTCTGCTTCATGCCCTTGCTCATTCTCCTGAGTCCTGCACTTACATCTATCTTAAACATATCTATCAATTCATTTATATATTCCATATCCTTAATTCCAAGGAACTGTGCCTGAAGCCTCAGGAAATCACTTCCGCTCCCGACATCCGGAAAATCAATCTCTCCCGGAACATAGCCGACTCTGTTCATATATTTGTGAGATGTCTTCCATGACGGTATGCCAAGTATACTGCACTGACCCTTGTCAGGTTTCAGAAATCCCATAAGCTGCCTCATAGTCGTAGTCTTCCCGCTGCCATTGGTTCCTACAAGTCCGTAAACCTCACCCTTTCTGATTGAAAAATCAAAATCAAATACACCTCTTCCATGTCCGTAATCCTTTGTTATATGATCTACCCTGATGACTTCCTCAGAGTGATCCATGGTCCTCTTATCATCCAAACCCATTATCTTTACTCCCTTCCGTTAACTTTACGTTCCGGCTTTTTATCACCGTATTATCCCAGTGCAAAGCTTTTATCATTTTTATAAAAATGCATGAAAAACTCTTCCAGACTGACCGAATGTTCCTTGAAACCCTTGATCCTGAAGGATAACAGCAGTCTTATAAATGTATTTATATTTCCGTCATCCACCGATACGCTGCACGAACAGTTTCCCATGTCCACACTCTGTATAGTATTTCCCAGGTCCAGGTTGCCTCGATCACCGGTAAATCCCCGGACCTTAGCACTGCTTTCCGTAAATTCCTTCATACTTCCTTCGTCTGCAAAATACACTGTAAATATATTTTTCAGGCCGTGCTTAACGTCTGCCGAGTCAAGTGTTGAAACCAGCTGCCCATCCTTAATGATCGCTATCCTGTCACAAAGAGCTTCAACCTCCGAAAAAATATGGCTCGAGAGAAGTATGGTTTTCCCTCTTTTCTTCTCATCCCGGATGAATTCCGTAAATCTTTCCTGCATTACTGGATCCAGCCCCGATGTAGGCTCATCCAGAAGCAGTATCTTCGGATCATCCATAAATGCAGTTACAACAGCCAGCTTCCTTTTCTCGCCTATACTCATCCTTTTTACACTTCCTGACGGATCAAGCTCAAATATATCCAGCAATTCCTTAAGTCTTTTGCAGGCGTACTCATCACTTCCGTCAATCCCCTTAAGACCTCTCATCATATTTATGAACCCGTATCCGTCCAGACCATCGGGAAGATTTACTTCTCCGGGAAGATATCCGACATCCCTTATCAATCTGCTGTGCTTCTTCCAGCTGTCCAGACCATTTATCAAGGCCAGGCCCTTCTGAGGCTTTGAAAAGCCCATAAGATGCCTCATCGTTGTTGATTTTCCGGCTCCGTTCGGTCCGAGAAAACCAAGCGTCTCTCCTTCGCCGACACAGAAGCTTACGTCAAATACACCTCTTCCGTGTCCGTAATCCTTTGTAAGTTCCTTTACCTCTATCTGTCCGTTCTGCCTTTCTTTATCATCATATTTCTGCATTCTGTTCATCCTCCTTACATTCCTTTGTGTCACAGGTAGACTTACTGTCTGTGCTTTTCATCTTTCATTGGCATAAATATACACAAGGTTTTTTTAACAAATGTTTGAGTTTTGTTTCTGTTTTGTTAATTTCACCGGTTTTTCGGACGAACCCGCACATTTAGACATATTTATAAATAATTACGGAACGGTGCAAAATAAAAAGACCGAAAAGCCATTTTTCATCCTGACTTTCCGGTCCTCTTTTTTCTATTTCTTTTTATTTCTTTAATCTAACTGTAAAACAGCTGCCTTTTCCGGGCTCACTCTCAACACTTATCTCTCCGTCAAGAAGCCTGATTATCCTTAATGTCAGAGCGAGGCCCAAACCGTTCCCCTCTGTAGCATGGGACGTATCTCCCTGATAGAATTTGTCAAATATATGCTTCCTTGTTTCCTCCGTCATCCCGCATCCGTCATCAGTAACGGTGACTGTTATGCTATTATCTGTGCTGTACTGTCTGATACCTATATGTCCGCCCTCAGGCGTAAATTTGATTGCATTTGACAGAAGATTATTCCAGACAAGCTCCAGCATGTCAGGATCGGAACGAATCACCGCTCTATCCTCAACATCCACGTCAACTTCTATATTTTTCTTCTCCCAGCGGTCCTCAAACTGAATTATTGAATCGCATAGATTTCTTGAGATATCTACCTCGGACAGTTCCGGAGCTATCCTCTGATGCTCTAAACGATTGAGCCTCAGGATATTTGAGACGAGCTCCGTCATCTTGACTGACGCCTCCTCTATGATACCGGCATATTCCTTCATCCTCTCCGGCGTACATCCCGGCGTCTGCATAAGCTCGGCATGATTTTTGATAACTGCCATTGGTGTCTTCAGTTCGTGTGACACATTCGATATGAAGTCCTGTTTCAGGGTCTCTATGCTTCCCAGCTCCTCGATCATGGTATTCAGATCATTTATCATCACATCCAGATAATCAATCTTATCCTCAGCTGTATGAATAGGCTCTATACTGATATCAAAATTACCCTTGGCCACTTCTTTCGTAACATCCGACAATTCCTGAAGCGGTACATCATATACCTTCCTGATGGTATTTCTGACATATAATGTCAGTAGCCCGGCAACGAAAAGCCAGTAAAATACCATTACATGTGCCTGAATGATCGCGGGCCATTCAAACTTCTGCATCAGTAAAATGATTCCGATATGAACTCCGGCAAGCACAAGCAAGGACCCCAGTATTATCCAGAAAAGTGACAGCGGAAAACGGGACTCCCTGACCTTACCGACTCCGAAGGCATTTTCGATCGCACCGCCGCTCTTTTTTTCATCTTCTCTTTTTTCATCCCCGGAGGCTTTATTTCTTGAAATAACAATATGCTCATCTCCGGACAGACTTATATATTTACGTTTCACCACTATCTGACGCTCCTTACCAAGTTCAAATATAAACCGCCTTATATCCCAATCCACGCACAGTCTTTATCTCAAATCCGTCACAATCCGACAGCTTATCACGCAGCTTGGTAACGTATACATCAACCGCCCTGAGACTCGTATCAGAATCGATCCCCCAGAATTCATCCATAAGTGCCGCTCTCGAAAAGGTCTTCTTCGGATAAGAAAGAAGCTTAAATATGATATTGAATTCTCTTGTTGTAAGAGCTATTTCCTCACCGTCTATCTCAGCAGTCATCGCATCGGCATCAAGTGTAAGGTTTCCAACGGTTATTTTTCTTTCCTGCTCAATATTTGCTCTTCTGAGTAGAGCATTTACTCTCATCAGAAGTTCGTCCAGTTCTATCGGTTTCACCATATAATCGTCTATGCCTATCTGGAATCCCCTCTGTTTAGATGCAAGATCATCCCTTGCGGACATGAAAAGTATCGGTATGGTCTTATTTATACCTCTGATGGTTTTGGCAAATTCATACCCGTCCGTACCCGGCAGCATGATATCCGATATGATCATTTCATACAGATTGTTATACATCTCGTCGTAGGCATCATTTACAGTCATACAGCCCGTCGCGGAAAACCCATT
>DOVL01000240.1 GCA_003520105.1 Lachnospiraceae bacterium
GCATGTGCCGGAATATTCACTATCCCTGGGGATTTCGTATATGAAAGACCGGGAAACATTGTTGAGATGATACTGCCCACTTGCCAGGCGGCTAAAGTTTCTGATGAAACCGATTTTGTATATGCAAGCATGAAGAGTCTCGAGGATAAAGAGCATGCGGCAAGAGTCCGCAGAGATTTTGAGGAAGCTCTTAAGAATAGTGAGTTCCAGGCGTATTACCAGCCGAAGGTAAACGTTGAAACAGGCAAAATCACGGGTGCAGAAGCTCTCTGCCGGTGGATCAGGGATGGGAAGATGATACCGCCTATGGAGTTCATTCCCATACTTGAGAGGAGTACGGATATATTCCGCTTGGATTTCTATATGCTGGATTTTGTCTGCAGGAATATCAGGAAATGGCTGGATGAAGGGAAGAGAGTGGTTAGAATATCCATTAACTTTTCCCGAAAGCACCTGACTGATCCGAAGCTTTTGGATAATATAGTAGCTATAATAAACCGCTATGATGTTCCCTATGAATACATAGAAATAGAGCTTACTGAAACAACTACGGAAGGTGATTATCACAAACTCAAGAAGCTGGTCGAAGGTCTGAAGGAGATTGGAATACATACGTCCATCGATGATTTTGGCATAGGCTATTCATCTTTAAACCTTCTCAAAGACCTGCCATGGAATGTGATGAAGATTGACAGGAGTCTTCTTCCGACAGCATTAACTGACGAAAAAGATCTCTCCACAGTTCTTTATAAGCATATAACAGCGATGGCTTGTGATATGGGACTTGAGTGTCTTACCGAAGGTGTTGAGACTGTGGAGCAGGTTCAGATCCTCCGTGACAATTCCTGTGAATATGCTCAAGGTTACTATTTTGACAGGCCTCTTCCCATGGAGGAATTTGAAAAACGCCTGGAGACCGGAGAATATCCGGTCTGACTGATATAATTAACTTTGAAATATTAGTACAAGGAGCTGTATCTTAGCATGTCTATCGAAGACAAGAAATCAAGAAATGTTTGTAAACCACAGATGATCATAAGACTTCCGGGTTGCCCGGAATATGATCATTTTACCGAGATTATGTCGGAAATATACGATACCGTGATAGCGCATGATACGGATGAAATGATCGAGATGGTCATGGGTCCGAGGGAACATCTGGCATGTATTGTTGTAGATGCCAAAAGAGGTATCGAGTATAACTTTGACATGCATAAAAAAATGAAAAGCGATATGAGATTTGTTTCCGTCCCGACGGTCGTGCTGACATTGGAGCATTCAAGAGAAGATATGCTGGCCTGTATTAAGGAGGGTATAAGTGACTATATTGTTCTTCCCGAAGAAGACGAACTTGTAAGATTAAGGGTTAACAATGCTATCCGAAGCAAGGATTCGGCTACGTTTGCCGAGATTGAGAATATGTTGAAACAGCTTCCGTCCAATATCTATCTTAAGGATTCATTGGGAAGATATGTCTTTGCAACCCATTACTGGCATCATCTCAATGATGCCGAAGACCGCGAGTGGACCATCAGGGGCAAGACAGATATTGACATAAGAAAGGACAAAGAAAATGCACGGCTGGCATTTGAAGCTGATCAACGTATAATAAAAACCGGTGAGGGCACTAACTATATAATTGAAGAAAAATCCGACGGGAAGACGGAGTATCTTGAACTTATAAAACGTCCCGTTTTTGACAATAACGGGAATGTGAGCGGGATCATCGGGCTTATTAATGATGTCACTGAACAGCAACTGTTGAAGATGGAATTGGAAGAGAGATCCAAACTGGACCGTCTGACCGGGCTCTATACAAAGGAGCATCTTATCCGGAGGATATCGGAAAAGCTGAATAACAGAGAACTTGATGACTATTATATTGCTTTTATCGATATCAGGAACTTCAAGATAGTAAATGATATTTTTGGAAGGGAATTCGGTGACTACGCCCTTAAGAAAGTTGCAGACTGGATAAGGGGATACTCCAATGAAGAATGCATATATGGCCGGCTGGCAGGTGATACTTTTGGATCCTGTTTACCCAAAAGGCTTGTTAATCAGGATTTTATCGAACGTGATCTGAAGGTTTTCAATATACAAAGAGGTGATTTGGCTTATCATCTCGAAATGAATATCGGCTTCTGTGATATAACAGATCAGGATAAGGATGTTTCTATTCTTTTTGACAGGGCACGTCTTGCCTTAACCCCGATTAGAGATGATTACAAAACCCATGTTGCATTTTACGACAGCAGGATGAAGGAAAAGGTAAGCCATGATCAGAAGATCATATCCCGGCTTGCTACGGCTCTTTCAGAGGATCAGATTCTGCCGTACCTGCAGCCTATAGCCGACAGAAACGGCAAGATCGTCGGAGCCGAGGCGCTGGCGAGGTGGATCCATCCTGAGCAGGGATTCATGTCTCCTGCCGATTTTATACCGCTGTTTGAAGGAAACGGCATGATCGTTGATGTGGATAAGCATATCTGGAGATCAGTATGCAGGATACTTGCAGACTGGAAGGATAAATATCCTGATCTTTTTATTTCAGTTAATATTTCGCCTAAGGATTTCTATCTGACGGACGTATTGTCGGACGTCAGCAGCATGGTAAAGGAATACGGGATCGAGCCTAAGAAGCTAAGGATCGAAGTCACTGAAACCAGCATGATGAACAATACGGATGACAGGATGAAGATACTTCAGGAATTCAGGGACTTGGGATTTATCGTTGAGATGGATGACTTTGGCAGTGGTTTTTCTTCCCTCAACATGCTTAAGGATATGCCTGTGGATGTTGTTAAGATCGATATGAGGTTTTTGGGAAGATCAACCGATGATCAAAAGGCCAATATCATAGTAAAGAACGTGATAAAGCTGACCGAGGATCTGGGTATCCAGTCTCTGACAGAAGGTGTTGAGACCATAGATCAGTTCAATATGCTGTCTGACATGGGCTGCCTCATGTTCCAGGGATATTATTTCTCGAAACCTG